>JBEHYA010000140.1:0-2627 GCA_048498415.1 Pseudomonadota bacterium | reverse complement strand
CACCGCGCGGCGCAACATTAAATCATCATAGCCAATATCAAACGCGTTCAGCGCATTCAAAACCGACCATGTGCCGTAAATGTAATTGGTACCCCAGCGGCCAAACCAGCAGCCCGCCGGTTCCTGCTCGCGGCGCAGATACGCAAGTCCCTTTGCGACCGCCGGGTGGTCTTTCTTGTAGCCCAGCTGCGCCAGCATCCCCAGCACACGCGCCGTCACATCCGCCGTTGGCGGGTCGAGCAGCGCGCCGTGATCGGCAAACGGAATATGATTTAAATAATAATGCGTGTTATCGGCATCGAACGCGCCCCAGCCGCCGTTCTTCGACTGCAGCCCAATCACCCATTCTGTGCCGCGCGCAATCGCATCGCGATACTTATCGTGATTGAGCCGATCCAGCGCCATCACCACCACCGCCGTATCATCCAGATCGGGGTAATGCGCATTATTATACTGGAACGCCCAGCCGCCCGGCCGCACATGCGGGCGCCACACCGCCCAGTCGCCCACCACGTCCAAAACCTGCCGCGTTTTCAGCCACTCGGCGGCGCGGTTTGCCGCGGCTATCGCCGCCTCGCTGCCATTTTCCAGCATGGCATGAATAGCCAAACCGGTATCCCAGATCGGCGAGAAGCACGGCTGGCAATAGGCTTCTTCCGGATGTTCAATCACCATGCGGTCGATTGAATTCAGCGCGATATCGCGGCGGGTTTTGTCGCCCAGCAGCTCATACATCATCGTGGCATTGGCCATCGCCGGGTAAATGGCGCCTAAACCATCTTCGCCATTCAATCGTTCGTTCACGAACGCTACCGCCTTATCAATCGCCTTCTGCCGCAGCCCTTTGGGCATATAGGGTTCAAAAAACCGCAGCACATTATCCAGCCCGCGGAAAATCGGATTTAAAATGGATTTTGTGGCGTTGGTGTTCCAGTCTTTGACCTGTTCATGTTTCAGTTTGAACAGTTCATCGACACGGATGTTTTTCGGGTTCTTCGCGCGCGGCTTCAACGTCATAAGCACCAAGAGCGGCACGATTACCGTACGCGACCAGTAGGCGACTTTATAAATATGGAATGGAAACCACAGCGGCAGGTGCATGATTTCCACCGGCATCACCGGCACCGCATGCCAGGGCACCGCGCCGTAGAGCGCCAGCTGAATACGCGTGAACACATTGCTGGTCTCCGCGCCGCCGGCCTTCAAAATGGCCTGCCGCGCGCGCACCATATGCGGCGCATTGATATCATCGCCCGCGGCCTTTAGCGCAAAATACGCCTTCACCGACGCGCTGATATTAAAGTCGCCATCATGGTACAACGGCCAGCCCCCATGCCGCGCCGATTGAATGCGGCGCAAATACGCCGCCATCTTGTTCTCAAGCGCCGGGTTGATGCGGTCCAGATAATGTTCCAGCAGAATATATTCGGCAGGAATGGTCGCATCCGCTTCCAGCGGAAACGCCCAGTGGCCATCCGCCTTCTGCAGCTTCAATAAATTTTCGGCCGCACGCGGCACGGCGCGTTCGGCCAGTGGCAGGGCGCTGGCGGGAAGCGAGGGCGCGGAAAAGCTTGAAGCAAAAACCATTGTTTATTCGTTTGTCTAAAGGGCGGGCGAGACTAGCAAAAGCCGGCCGCCGCCGTCACCCCGCTTTTTTTGAGCTGTTATTTCGACTTGATGCCGTAATAGCGCATATATTGCGCGCCTTCTTTAATGGCGGCGGCGCGCAGGCTCCATAATTCCACCTCGTCGCGCAGCATGGCTTTGGTGGCGGGCGATAAATTCTTGCCCTCCAGCAGTTGCGGAATGCGCGCGAGACCTGCCGTCACCAGCCGCAGATATTCGGCACTGATATCCTCGTTCACGCGCATATCGAAGCCGACTTCGGTGAGCAGCTTCATCGTCTCGCGGTCCGAGATCGGCCGGGCGCCATAGGGCTCCGTATCCATCCAGATGGAAATGGCCGGGTGATCAAGCAGATCGGGGTTGGCCACGTAATCAGTCATAATAATATGCCCGCGCGGCTTCAGGACGTCGAACACGCGCTTATAGAAATCACGCTTGTCTTTCAGCGTATAGGCCAGGTCGCGCGCCAGACCGGCATCGGCTTTGCGTTCACGCGCAAGTTCCGCCGGGTCATAGATCACCACCGGCGCGCTGCGGGTGAAACCGCCGGCCTGGCTCATGCGCTGGCCTTCCACTGCCAGCTCCTTGTCGCGCTCGTAACTCGTCACGTAGGTTTTGAACGTGCTCGCCAGGGTGCGGCCCGCGCCGCCAAGCCCGGCGTTGAAATCGACCAAACTTTTTTCCGGGTCGAGGCCAACCGGCTGCACCATGGTCTTGATCAGGGCGGCGCCGCCGGGGCTGACGAATCCCTTGCCCCACATATGTTGTAAAAGATCAATACGATTGATCTCAAAAAGCGGCTCTTCCGGCTCTGCCTTTGCAGGCGCCGGCGCAGCCGCTTTTGCTGCGGTTGGCGGCGGGGGCGGTTCCTTGGCCTTAATAAATTTGTTCAGTAAGTCCAACATGTCGTATAAGTATATGGCAAAAGCCCCTGCTTTTGACAAATTTCCATCGGCGCCCGAGGCATGCGCCCGGTCGCGCGCGACATTGCCGGCGCTCTG
>JBEHYA010000139.1:0-2669 GCA_048498415.1 Pseudomonadota bacterium | reverse complement strand
CCTAATTCTCTCAGGCATCCCCGCGCAGGCGGGGATGCCTGAGAGAATTAGGCTTATAAGCCCAAATTCAGTAAATTCGCTTTATTGCCGGCAATATCCTGCCCGCTGGCATGGGCATAGGCGCCGGCGGCCTGCGCGTAGGCGCGCGACGCGCCCTGGCGGGCCAGCGGTTCCGGCGTTTTGCTGTCGTCATTCAGCGTAAAGGCTTTGCCCACGCCGAGCGCGTACTGCTTGCCATCGGGGCCTTTGGCATAGACATAGGCGGGCAATAAATCGTGGCCGGCGCCGTCGCTGAGTTTTTCATTGTCGGTCGTGACATCGGTATTGCGCAGGCGCAGCTGTTCCAGCTGCGAGCGTTCAAGGCGCGAGAGCAGATCATCGGGCTTGATAAATTGCGCTGACGTGCCCGGTTTATTCTGCGGGCGCGGCTGCTGCGGATTGATGGCGGCCTGCTTCGCGCGCGGGTCGTTATTATTGCCGGCTTGCCGAAGGGGTGTTTGCGGCGCGTCGTCTTCCGTGCGCACGATATATGCGACGAGATTTTTTCCATCCTGATCTTTGCCAAGCGGCGTCGCCGCCACCAACTCACCTGTCGGGGGCGCTTGCGAAACAGCATAAGGCGTGGAGAATCCAACCGGAAACGCGCGCATAAATGCAGTTTCCGGGCCCAACCCTTACGCAAAAGTTAATAAAGATTATTTTATCAAAGGGCGTTCGCAGTTATTAGCTATGCGAAAAACATGCCAGTTTTTTGCCACAGTGCCTGGCAGAATCAAACGCGCGATTTATGCGAAAACGCGGGCAAAAATGGTGTCGACCTGCGCGGTATACGCGCTTTCATCGAACAAGCTGTTCAGTTTTTCGGCGCCCAGAGCGGCCATTATTTCCTTATCCGCCTGCAGATTGTCACGGAACTGGCCGCCTTCCGCCCACACCTTCATGGCGGCCGCCTGAACCTTCTTATACGCGTCTTCCCGGCTGATGCCGGCCTGGGTGAGGGCGAGGAGTACGCGTTGCGAGAAATGCACGCCGCCCAGTGAATCCAGATTTGCGCGCATGCGCTTGGGGTAAACCACCAGATTTTTCACAAGGTTGCTGAGCCGAACTAAAGCAAAGTCTAAGGCCACGGTGGTATCGGGCCCAAAAATGCGTTCCACGGCGCTGTGCGAAATATCGCGTTCATGCCAGAGGGCCACGTTTTCAAGCGCCGGGGTGACGGCGGCGCGCACGATGCGGGCAAGGCCCGTCAAATTCTCAGATAAGACCGGGTTCCGCTTATGCGGCATGGCGCTGGAGCCTTTCTGGCCGGCGCTAAACGGCTCCTCCGCCTCGCGCACTTCCGTGCGCTGCAGATGGCGGATTTCAATCGCTAAATTCTCGATGGAGGAGGCAATCACGCCCATCACCGCAAAGAAATGCGCATGGCGGTCGCGGGGAATGACCTGCGTAGAAACCGGTTCCGGCGTCAGGCCCATCTTACCCGCTACATACTTCTCAACTTCCGGATTGATGGTGGCAAAAGTGCCCACGGCGCCCGAAATCGCGCAGGTCGCGATATCCGCCCGTGCGGCCACCAACCGGTCGCGCCCGCGTTTGAACGCGGCATAGTGCCCGGCGAGTTTCAGACCAAAGGTCGTGGGTTCAGCATGAATGCCATGACTGCGGCCAATGGTGAGCGTGAGCTTATGTTCCAGCGCGCGTGTTTTTAAGTTCGCCAGCAAATCATCCAGATCTGCCAGCAACAAATCCGCGGCCTGCTTTAACTGGAAGGCGAGGGTAGTATCCAGAACGTCGCTGCTGGTCATGCCCTGATGCACAAAGCGCGCATGCGGGCCGATGTATTCGGCCAGGTTGGTTAGGAACGCCAGCACATCGTGCTTGGTTTCTTTCTCAATTTCGTCAATACGCGCGATATCGAACTTGCCTTTGGCCCAGATGGCTTCGGCGGATTCTTTGGGGATAATGCCTAGCTTCGCCTGCGCATCCGCGGCATGGGCTTCAATCTCGAACCAGATACGGAATTTGTTTTCCGGTTCCCAGATACGCACCATTTCGGCGCGGCTATAACGCGGGATCATGGCGAAGGCTGCCGCTTCTCAGCCGGGGACAGGCCGCTATCATCAAAGCTGCTGTCATAGGGGCCGCGATACGGGTAATCGCGCGGGTAATCGCCGGCCGGCTGCACGCTCATGGCGCACTGGGTGCCGCCCGCGGTTTCCAGACGGCCGCTGCACGCGGTGGGTTCCCAGCCGCGCTGGCGCATACATTCAATCAGCACACCCGTGGGGGTGGAGATGCACGCACCGTTATTATCCATTTTAATCGCTGCGGTTTCCATCATGCGGCCCTGGTCGGGCACGATTTGCGCCATTTCATGATGCGGCACGTTGATGGGGTAGTTGCTGCATTTGCATTGCGCGAGGTCGTATTCCAGCTTGGCCTGTGCGTGGCTTTGATCCATCAGCACATTGGGGTTGGCGATGGGGCGCCAGTAATTGAGAACCGAATAGCTGACCGGCTTGTCTTGGCAGGCGGCGAGCAGGGTCAGGGAAAGGAGGGCGGCAAGGGCAAGATGAATGGTGCGCATGCCCCTAGTAGATTAGAAAACGTGCGTTATTGCAAGGGGCTGCTCCAGATTCCCCTCCCTCCGGGAGGGGTTAGGGGCGGGC
>JBEHYA010000138.1:0-2673 GCA_048498415.1 Pseudomonadota bacterium | reverse complement strand
CGGGGGCGGTAACAGCACCACCGGCGTAGGCGGCGCGGGCGCGAGCGGTGCCACAAGCGCCGGCGGCGGAGGCGGCGGCTCCGGCCTTACCGGCGGCGGTGCCGGCGGGGCCGGCGGTGCGGGCCAGGTGCGTATCTGGGAATGGTAACGAAAAAAACCCGTCTTAACCGGCGGGTTTTTTATTGCCATAATCGCCCTATATGATCGGTATCTCCAATCATGCGAGGCGCGTTATGAAACTTCTGCTTCCCATCTTTTTCGTCATGCTCGCTTCGCCGCTTTATGCCGCGGAGGGCAACCCCATGGATAAATACACCCGCACCGAAGACGCCGTTAAAAAGCTGACGCCCGAACAATACAGCGTCACGCAAAAAGAAGGCACCGAACCGCCATTCCACAACGCCTATTGGGATAATCATGCCGATGGCATTTATGTGGATGTGGTTTCCGGCGAGCCGCTGTTTTCCTCCACCGATAAATTCGATAGCGGCACCGGCTGGCCCAGCTTTACCAAACCAATCGAAAAGCAAAACGTGAGCGAAAAAACCGATAACTCGCTGTTCATGAGCCGCACCGAAGTGCGCTCCGTGCACGGCCAGTCGCATCTGGGCCACGTGTTCCCCGATGGCCCCAAAGATAAGGGCGGCATGCGCTACTGCATCAATTCCGCGTCGCTCCGTTTTATCCCTAAAGATAAAATGGCCGCCGAAGGTTATGGCGATTATTTAAAACTCTTCGCCAAATAACATGACCGCACCCGTCTTCTTCTACGTGCCCTGCCGCGATGATGCGGAAGCTAAAAAGCTCGCGCGATTGATGATCGAGAAAAAACTCGCTGGCTGCGCCAATTTATTTCCCATCACATCCATCTACCCCTGGGAAGGCAAAGTGGAAGAAGCAGAGGAGGTGGCGCTGGTCTTGAAGACCATGCCCACCCATGCCGACGTGCTGGAAGCCGCTATCAAAGCCGCCCACAGCTATAAAATCCCCTGCATTGCGCGCCTGAAAACCGAAGGCGTTAACAGCGAATTCGCCAACTGGTTAACCCGGCAGCTCATCTAACCTCATCCCCGCGAAAGCGGGGATCCAGGGGACTGGGCCAATATTCATATGATTTTTAGCCGCAGCCGCGGCTTTAGCTGGATTCCCGCTTTCGCGGGAATGAGGTTCAGAAAACGGTATTATAATACCACATACAAAAAACCCTTACGGCGCTTGACATAGCGGGCTCTGCTTTCCTATAAAAGCCGCGACTTAATAACTAAGGAAAGCAACAATGACCAGCTATCAGATGCGCAAAGAAGATGCGCCAGACCAGAAGAAATGGGTGCTGATCGACGCGCAGGACATCGTCCTCGGCCGTCTCGCCTCCCAGATCGCCATGATTTTACGCGGCAAAGACAAGCCGACGTTTACCCCCAGCGTGGATTGCGGCGATAACGTCGTCGTCATCAATGCTGAGAAGGTGCGCGTCACGGGCAACAAGCTGCAGGACAAGGTGTTCTTCTATCACACCGGCCATCCCGGCGGTATCAAGGAACGCACTATGGGCTTCATCCTCGCCAGCCGTTTCCCGGAACGCGCGATCATGAAAGCCGTCGAGCGCATGATGCCCCGCGGTCCGCTTGGCCGTAAGCAAATGACCAACCTGCGCGTGTATAAGGGTGCCAAGCACCCGCACGAAGCGCAGCAGCCGCGCGTGCTTGATTTCGGCGCCGCGAACCCCAAGAACAAGAGGAGCGCCTAAGCATGGCTATCAAGGCAATTACTGAAATCGAAGCGTTGCGCCCGAAAAAAGCGGAAGAACAGAACGCCGCTGCGAACGCCGAGAAAAAGAAGCGCGTTGATGCCAAGGGCCGTGCCTATGCCACGGGCCGCCGCAAAGACGCCGCCGCCCGCATCTGGGTCAAGCCCGGCAAAGGCAAGATCACCATCAACGGCCGCGACGTGCGCGAATATTTCGCCCGCCCCGTGCTGCAGATGATCGTCCAGCAGCCGTTCGATGTCATCAGCCGCAACGGCCAGTATGACGTGGAAGGCAGCGTGGCCGGTGGCGGTCTTTCGGGTCAGGCCGGCGCGGTGCGCCACGGCATTTCCCGTGCGCTCAGCTATATCGATGCCGATCTGCACGTCACGCTCAAGAAAGCCGGTTTCCTCACCCGCGACAGCCGTATGGTTGAACGCAAGAAGTACGGCCGTTCGAAAGCGCGTAAGCGTTACCAATTCAGCAAGCGCTAATTCGCGCCTTCTGTTTTTATCTACAACAGGGCGCCTTCGGGCGCCCTGTTTGTTTGTGGGCAATCCAAACCCAGCAGGCATCCCCGCGCAGGCGGGGATCCAGTTTGTTTTTTGGATAAAAATAAGGGAAACTGGATTCCGCCTGCGCGGGAATGCCTGAGAGAGTTGGTTGTAAGGAAATGACGATGAGTAAAAAAATCCGTATCGCTGTATTAGGTGCAAGTGGTTACACCGGCGCGGAGCTATTGCGTTTCCTGCTGCGCCACCCCCAGGCCGAAATCAAAGCCCTCACGGCTGAAAAAAACGCCGGCCAGCCGGTTGCAGCCGTGCTGCCGAATTTAATTACCGAAAACCTGCCGGATCTCATCAAAATCGATGCCGTGAACTGGAGCGATATCGATCTGGTCTTCTGCTGCCTGCCCCACGGCACCACGC
>JBEHYA010000137.1:0-2686 GCA_048498415.1 Pseudomonadota bacterium | reverse complement strand
ATCGACAAGATCGATGGCTTTATCGGGCAGAAAGCGCCCGGTGATGTAGCGGTTGGAAAGCGTGGCGGCAGCGACAATCGCGTTATCGGTAATGCGCACGCCGTGGTGGACTTCGTAGCGTTCACGCAAGCCCCGCAAAATGGAGATGGTGTCTTCCACCGAAGGTTCCGCCACAAACACGGGCTGGAAGCGGCGGGCCAACGCGGCATCTTTTTCAATATATTTCCGGTATTCATCCAGCGTGGTCGCGCCCACGCAATGCAGTTCGCCGCGCGCGAGTGCGGGCTTCAGCATGTTGGAAGCATCCATCGCGCCATCGGCTTTGCCGGCGCCGACCAGCGTGTGGAGTTCGTCGATAAAAACAATAATGTCGCCGGCGGCGGCGCTGATTTCCTGCAAGACGGCTTTCAAACGTTCTTCAAACTCGCCGCGGAATTTGGCGCCGGCCACCAATGCGCCCAAATCCAGCGCCAGCAGGCGGCGGTCTTTGAGGCTTTCGGGCACATCGCCTTTGATGATGCGCTGGGCCAAACCTTCCACGATGGCGGTTTTACCTACGCCGGGTTCGCCGATGAGAACGGGATTGTTTTTGGTACGCCGCGCCAGCACCTGCATGGTGCGGCGGATTTCATCATCGCGGCCGATGACGGGATCGATTTTGTTATCTTTTGCCGCCTGCGTGATGTCGCGGGTGTATTTCTTTAAAGCGTCATAGCCCTGCTCCGCATTCGCGCTATTGGCGGTGCGGCCTTTGCGCATCGCATCGATGGCCTGCGTGATCTGCAGGGCCGAGACGCCGGCACTGCCCAGCAGTTTGGAAAAACCGGTGGGCGTCACGAACACGGCGTGCAGCAGGCGTTCGGCGGTGACAAAACTATCGCCCGCTTTACGGGATAAATCTTCAGCATTCGCCAGCACGCGGGCGAGATCGGGCGACATATATATGTTATCACCGCCACCTTCCACCTTGGGCACTTTGCCAAGTTCGTTATCGACAAGCAGGTTGATGGCGCCGGGATCGCCGCCTGCGGCGCGGATGATGTTGCCCGCCAGCCCTTCCCGGTCATCCATGAGGGCTTTGAGGAGGTGTTCAGGCAGCAGGCGCTGGTGGCCCAGACGGAGAGCCAGCATTTGCGTGGCCTGAATGAGTTCGCGGGCGCGGTCGGAGTATTGGTTCAAATCCATAAGCAATAATATGGACTAGTTGGCGGGTTTCTCAAGATGCGCCGTGGCGCTTGAAAATAAGCTTTGAGGCGACGAAATAATTGAACACCATCGCAACGATCGCGCCGGCAGCAACGCCCCAGATGGGGTGGTCGTGGATGGTAGCAGAACTTGCCACCATAGCGGAATAAACCCCGTAATTGATCAGAGCGCCCAGCGCATTGGCGGCATAGAATTTGGCCGCCTGCCGCCACCACGGTTCCGGCACATGGCCCACAAAGGTAAAGCTGCGGTTGCCAAGCCAGGTGACGGTCATGGCGACAAAAACCGATAGGACGCGGCCCGTATAATGATCGAGGCCAAGCACGCGGATGCAGAGTTCCAACACGCCGCTATCGACGATAAAGCCAATCGTGCCGATGATGGCGAATTTAATGAAGGCGGGCAGCTGGGACAGGCGCGCCCACATCAGCGCGGACGAATGGCAAGATAGGCAAGGCGCTTTAGTTCAAGGCGGCCGCGCGTGATGCTATCCAAAATCAGCCCGCAGCCGAACGACAGGAATGCCAGGCTGCCGAAGCTGGTGGCGAGCACCGCCGTGGGCAGGCGCGGCACCAGATGGGTTTCCATATATTCTTCGATCAAGGGAATGCCCAGAATAAGCGCGAGGGCAAAAAACACCGCGCCGATGAGCCCGAAGAATGCCAGCGGCTTTTCTTCCTTGAGAAGATGCAAGATGGTGAAGGCGATACGCAGGCCATCGCGGATGGTGTTGAGCTTGGAAAGGCTGCCCGGCGGGCGTTCCTTGTAAGGCGTATTTACTTCCGTCACCGGCATGCGGAGCTGCTGGGCATGGATGGTAAGTTCGGTCTCAATTTCAAAGCCACGGGCCAATGCGGGAAACGACTTCACGAAGCGGCGTGAGAACACGCGGTAGCCCGACAATACATCGCGGCAGGAGCGGCCGAAGAGCGTGGCGACGAGATTGCTGATCGCCCAGTTGCCAAAACGGTGGCCGCGGCGATACGCGTTCTCGTGGGACTCCTGCCGGACGCCGTTCACCATATCGCATGGGCCATCGAGCAGCGCGCGGATCATGGCGGGGGCGCTTTTCGCATCGTAGGTATCGTCGCCATCCACCAGTACATAAATATATCAATACCAAAACCTATCTCGTGTTGCCTAAGATAGTGGCTGCCCTCATTATCATACCATGTCTCATCATACTGTCCATAGCCATTACCATATGGGGTGGTTACATCGCAGGCATGTTCTCCAGCATCCTTACTAAAGAGCAGTTTTACCAGGGCCTTACACAGGGCTTCTTGCCTTACAATCTCTTTTTCGCCATGACAAAAGCTTTCACTTTCGCCTTCATCATCTCTACCATACCAGCCTACTATGGTTACTATGTAGAAGGTGGCGCATTAGAAATAGGTCGTGCATCGACCACGTCAGTGGTAGTAAGCTGCATCCTCATCCTCGTAGCAGACTATGGATTGTCTGTTTTGTTACTCTGATT
>JBEHYA010000136.1:0-2830 GCA_048498415.1 Pseudomonadota bacterium | reverse complement strand
TGCGTGAACAGCTCGCGGAACGGCTCGGCGCCGATGTGCCCGGCGCCGATGTTCTCGTGCCGGTCCTTGTGGGCGCCCACCACGTCCTTGGAGTCGTTGTCGTGCGCGGCGTGATCCAGAGCGTGAAGCGCTGGTTGGCGCTGGCCGGGTTATACGCATATTCCTGCGTGGAGAATGCGGCCGAGAGCTGGGCCAGGCCGTTATGAATGCCGCCATCTGCCGCCACGCTTGTATTCACGGGCTCGATATAAATGCAGCGGCCGCCGCCATTGGCGGCATCGTTGACATAGACCCATTTGTTGAAGCTGGTGGTGGGCGGCGGCAGGCTGGCCGGCGACTGGCCCGTCCATATGCTGGTTTGGCCGGTGCGATAGGATGGGCAAACCACATCTTCCACATTGATGCCCGAGCCGGTGCTGGCGGGGTAGCGGTCATCCAGATCGCCGCGGTCGTAGCCATAGGTAAAGCATTCGAGAATTTTGGCGCGGATGAGATTGCCCTGGCTTTTCAAATCCGCGGTGATGCGGTCGGGGGTAATGGTGGAACCCGTGAAGCCGTTGCCGGAAGCGCCAATCGCCACGCCGATGACGGCGAGGATGGCGACGATGAACAAAATCATGCCGATGGCGATGCCGGACTGTGCGGATAAACGTTCGGAATGGCGCATGGTTATTGGCCTTTTTAGCTGCTGCAATCGGGGCTGGCGGCGCCGGTGGGCCGCGTGATCCAGATGATCAGGCGCTGCGAGGCGCTGGCGCTGTCATAGACGCGTTCCATTTCCGAGAAGCCGCCGGCGGCCAGCGAAAGGCCTTCATGCACCATGCTGTCGGTGGCAAACCCGGCGCTGGGCTGAATGCGGATGCAACGGCCATTCACATCGCCCGCATTGACATACACCCATTTATCGAAACCCTTGGTGGGCGGCGGCAATAAAACTTGGCTTTGCCCCGACCATAAATTCTGGTTGCCGGTGCCGTAGGTGGGGCAGACCAGATTTTCCACATCGGTACCGGAGCCGCTGCTGACAGGGAAATTGGTGCTGGGGTAGCCGGTCGCGCCGGAATGATCGACGGCGTTAAAATTCATATAGCATTCGCGGATTTTATTTTTGATGAGATCGCCCTGCGAGCGAAGTTCCGCCGAGATGCGGTCGGCATTCACCATGCTGCCGTTGAAGCCGCCGGTCGCGCTCATGGCCACGCCAATCACCGCGATGATGGCCAGCATGAACATGATGGCGCCAATCGCAAGACCGGCGTTGGGAGCAAAACGTGATGAAGCAGCTGAATGGCGCATGGGATGCCGAATCTGCGCTTCAGCTGGTTAATAAAAAGGAAAAGAGGCGTTAACGACCGGTCTAGCTGATCACCAGCCCGCCTGTGCCGGCAGTTACTTTGACCACCTGATTATCGGTGATTCGGCCCTCTAACAGCATCTGCGCCAGCGGGTCTTGCAGGGTGCGCTGGATGACGCGTTTTAATGGCCGCGCACCGTAAACCGGATCGTAGCCGGTATCGGCGAGCCAGGCGCGCGCCTTGTCGTCCAGCTCCACACGAATGTGGCGGCCGGCCAAAAGTTTTTCGAGGCGCTGCAACTGCACGTTCACGATGCCCGCCATGTTAGCGCGCGTGAGGCGATGGAAGATAAGAATTTCATCGAGGCGGTTGAGGAACTCAGGGCGGAAATGGCCGCGCACCACATTCATGATGGCATCGCGCGTGCGGGGCGATTCTTCGGTCTCGATGGCCATCAGATCGCTGCCCAAGTTACTGGTGAGCACAATTAGCGTGTTGCGGAAATCAACGGTGCGGCCCTGGCCATCGGTCAAGCGGCCATCGTCAAGGACTTGCAGAAGCACGTTGAACACATCCGCATGCGCTTTTTCGACTTCATCGAACAGAATGACCTGATACGGCCGGCGGCGCACGGCTTCGGTGAGCACCCCGCCCTCTTCATAGCCAACATAGCCCGGCGGGGCGCCCAGCAGGCGCGCGACTGAATGCTTTTCCATGTATTCCGACATATCGATGCGAAGCATGGCCTGGTCATCATCGAACAAAAATTCAGCCAAAGCTTTGCACAGCTCGGTTTTACCGACGCCCGTGGGGCCGAGGAATAAGAAGGAGCCAATCGGGCGGTTGGGATCCTGCAGGCCGGCACGCGCGCGGCGCACAGCGTTAGAGACTGCGACCACCGCTTCATCCTGCCCGATGACGCGTTTGCCGAGGCGCTCTTCCATCTTCAGCAATTTCTCGCGCTCGCCGGTCATCATGCGGTCGACGGGGATGCCCGTCCAGCGGCTGACGGCTTCGGCGATCATGTCTTCCGTGACTACCTCGTTGACCATGCGGTTATCGGTGGATTGTTCGGCGGTTTTCAGCGCTTTCTCCAGATTGGGGATGGTGCTGTAGGTGATCTCGCCGGCTTTATTATAGTCGCCAAGGCGCTGGGCCTGCTCCAGCTGCTGGCGGGCGGCTTCCAGTTCTTCCTTGATCTTTTGCGCGTGGCCAAGCTTTTCTTTTTCGGCTTTCCAGCGCGCGGTCAGATCCGCGGATTGTTTTTCGAGCTGTGCGAGTTCTTCTTCCAGCTTCTTCTTGCGTTCCTGCGAAGCTTTATCGGTCTCGCGGCGCAGCGCTTCGCGTTCGATTTTCAGCTGGATGATACGGCGGTCGACTTCATCGATATCTTCCGGCTTGCTATCGACTTCCATACGCAGGCGCGCGGAGGCTTCATCGACAAGATCGATGGCTTTATCGGGCAGAAAGCGCCCGGTGATGTAGCGGTTGGAAAGCGTGGCGGCAGCGACAATCGCGTTATCGGTAATGCGCAC
>JBEHYA010000135.1:0-2871 GCA_048498415.1 Pseudomonadota bacterium | reverse complement strand
GACAGCTTCCGCCGTGCTTGGCGATATCATCGATTGCGCATCAAACCGCCGCAGCGCCGCATTTGGTTTAGATGCCGCTGCACTCAAGCCGCTGCCGGTCTTGGCGCCGCAGGACTGCATGGGCGCCTATTATATCCGCTTCATGCTGCAGGATAAACCCGGCGTGCTCGCCGATTTGGCCGGCGTTACGCGCGACTGCGCCATTTCCATCAAATCGCTCTTGCAAAAGGGCGAGGGCACCGATGGCCAGGCGCCCGTCATCATGATCACCCACGACACAAGCGAAAAAGCCATGCAAATGGCCCTTTCCGGCTTTGCCAAACTGCCCTCTGTCATGCAAAGCCCAAGCATGATAAGAATTCTGCCCTGATTTTAAGAGGCCTTTTTCCATGCAAGCCCAAAAGAAAACCGAAAGCTTTGACGATATGAGCGAAAGCCAAACCCCCGCCGTAATGGACCGCAACCTTTCCATCGAACTCGTGCGCGTGACCGAAGCCGCAGCCCTCGCTGCCTCGCTTCTTGTTGGCCGCGGCGACGAAAAGAAAGCCGATCAAGCGGCTGTGGATGCGATGCGTAAAGCCCTCAACGTGCTGCCCATTGATGGCACCGTGGTGATCGGCGAAGGCGAACGCGATGAAGCGCCCATGCTGTACATTGGCGAAAAAGTCGGTAAAGGCGGCGCCAAACTCGATATCGCGCTGGACCCCTTGGAAGGCACCACCATTACCGCGACCGGCGGCCCCAATGCGCTCGCCGTGCTCGCCATGGCGGAATCCGGCGGCTTTTTGAACGCGCCGGACGTGTATATGGATAAAATTGCGGTCGGTAACGGCCTGCCCAATGGCGTCGTTGATCTTGATAACAGCCCCGAACAAAACATCAAAAACGTCGCGGATGCCCGCGGTGCCAATCCGTCCGATCTGCTCGTGTGCATCCTTGATCGCCCCCGCCATCAGGATCTGATCGCCCGCGTGCGCCAGACTGGCGCGCGTATCATGCTGATCGGTGACGGCGATGTCAGCGCCGTGATCGCGACCACCAATCCGGAAACCGGCGTGGATATTTACATGGGCAGCGGCGGCGCGCCGGAAGGCGTGCTGGCGGCGGCAGCTTTGCGTTGCATGGGCGGCCAGATGCAGGGCCGTTTATTGTTCCGCAACGACGATGAAAAAGCCCGCGCCAAACGCTGGAATGTCACCGATTTGAACCGCAAATACAGCATGATGGATCTTGCCCATGGCGACGTCATGTTCGCGGCCACGGGCGTGACCAACGGCGCCATGCTGCGCGGCGTGCGCCGTTTTGCCGGCGGCGCCACCACGCATTCGGTTGTCATGCGTTCCAAAACCGGCACGGTGCGCTATATGGAAGCCCAGCACAATTTCCGCCGGGCCCCTTTCAAGGTTTAATGTCGAACGTTATTGCCGCCACTTCCTTCACAGGTAAAAAATGGCTGGTCGGCAGTTACGACGAGCGCCTGGCCGAAGCGCTGGCCCAGCGCTTTGCCGTCCCTGATATCGTCGGCCAGCTTCTCGCTGCCCGCGGCATCACGCTTGAGACCGCTGACGATTTCCTCTCGCCCAAACTCAAAACCCAGCTGCCCGACCCCTTCCATTTGAAGGATATGGATAAAGCTGCCCAGCGCATGGCGTCCGCCATCAAGCATAACGAGAAAATCGTGGTTTTTGGCGATTACGACGTGGATGGCGCCACATCTTCCGCGCTGCTCATCCGCTACGCCCGTTCCCTCGGCACACGCGTTGAAGCCTACATCCCCGACCGCATCGCCGAAGGCTACGGCCCCAACGCCGCCGCCATGCAGAAGCTGGCGGCTGATGGCGCCAAGCTCGTCATCACCGTTGATTGCGGCATCACCGCGCACGAGCCATTACGCGCCGCGCAGGAAGCCGGGCTTGATGTGATTGTTCTCGATCACCACGTGGCCGAACCCGCCTTGCCGCCGGCGGTGGCCGTTGTAAATCCCAATCGCATCGACGAGACCTCGCCGCACCGTCATCTCGCTGCCGTCGGCGTCACGTTTTTGTTCCTGGTCGCGCTGCATAAAACGCTCCGCGCGGAAAACTTCTTCAAAGACCGCGCCGAGCCCGATTTATTGCAGGAACTTGATCTGGTAGCGCTTGGCACTGTCTGCGACATGGTGGCGCTCACCGGCGTCAACCGTGCGCTTGTCGCGCAGGGCCTCAAAGTGCTCAGCCAGAGCCGTAATATCGGCATTGCCAATCTTTTAAACGTCGCCAAAAGTCAGGGCCCGGCGGATACCTATACGGCGGGCTTCATGCTCGGCCCCCGCATCAATGCCGGTGGCCGCGTGGGCAAATCCGATCTTGGCGTGCGGCTGCTTTCCAGTGAAGCCGTTGCCGACGCGCAAGGCATCGCCCAGCAGCTCAACGCCCTCAATGACGAACGCCGCGTACTGGAACAGGATACGCTGAACATTGCCTTCGACAGCATCAAAGACAGCGTCGCCTCTTGCGTGATGGTGGAAGGCGAGGGCTGGCACCCCGGCGTCATCGGCCTCATCGCCTCGCGCTTGAAAGAAAAATACAACCGCCCCAGCTTCGCCACAGCGTTTTCGAATGGTATCGGCAAAGGCTCCTGCCGCTCGGTTCGCAACGTCGATATCGGCAGTATCATCATCGCCGCCAAGCAGGAAGGTTTGCTCATCAATGGCGGCGGCCACGCCATGGCGGCGGGCTATACGGTCGCGCAAAACGCCTATGAAGCCTTCAAAACCTTTGTGACCACGCGGGTTTCCAAGGTGCTTGAAGAAACCCCGCTGGAAGCCACGCTTTCTGTAGATGCGCTGCTTAGCCCCGGTGGCGTGAATGTAGATCTCGCCGGCAAACTGCA
>JBEHYA010000134.1:0-2903 GCA_048498415.1 Pseudomonadota bacterium | reverse complement strand
CGCCTTCATCGCCACCAGCCCCTGCAGTGTCACCCCCGCCAGCCAACCCCGCCCCTAGCCCCTCCCGCGAGGGGCTTTGCACAAAAACCATTCTGTCATGCCTTTGAAGAGCCGGCATCCACGAAAAGCCCAGTAGGAAAGCCTTTGTTTTGTGGCCTGTCGTGGACCCCGGCCTTCGCCGGGGTGACGCGTATGAATGCTAAAAGGACTATTTGTGCAAAGCGCCCGCGAGGGGAGGGGAATAATATTTTAATCCAGCTGCGCCACCGAAAGCGGATACGCCAGCGGGGCATAAGCACGCACCTGGCCAATCGGGCCGCAATCCCCCAGCATCAGAATGCACGGCACGCGGGTGGGTGCGCCGTCGCCCGTTTGAAGCGCGGGCAGGGCATATTCTCTCCCCGGCGTGGCGTTCACCGCCAGCGTGAAATGCGGCGTGTAATCATGGCCCGTGGCCGTGAGCAGGCGCAGGCCCTGCTGGTTCATATGCTTCTTGAGATTGTCATGCACAGCGTCCTGCAGGTTGCGCAGCGCCTCGCCCGGCTTCACATCCAGCCATGTCACATCGGCGGTTGCGCCATAAAGCGGTGTGGCTGGCGCCGGCAGACCCAGCTTGGTATCGCGCACCCAGCTGCCAAGGCGGGGCGTATATCGCACGCCGGCAACATCCACTTCCACCACCCGGCCATTGAGTTCCCGCAGCGCGCGGCCCAGCCGCTTAACGGCGTCTTCCTCGCGCCGCACGACGAAGTGCATGACCGTGCAATGCGGGTGCGAATGACGGCGGGCGGGATGGGCGGGGTCATCCTCCGCCCCCGTCATCTGGTCAACCAGCTGATAATCGGTTGGCGCGGGCGTATTTAAACGCGTTGAAAGTTCAATGGCGGCGGCCTTAAACGCATCATCCATCGGCAGCAGGCACACATTCAAAATCATATGGGTATTCGCTAACATTATTTTCTCCGTTAAAAAATTACGGACATACCAGCGAAAGCGGGTATCCAGTTTTCTCTCCAAAAAACCAAACTGGATTCCGGCTTTCGCCGGAATGTTCGTGTAATAAAAAATTTATTCCTTAAACCACACATCCGGAAATTTGGTGCAGATACTGTCGCCCATAATCCCGGCTTCCGCTAATTTTTTCTTATAGCTGCGCGTGCCGGCATGAAATGCCGCCAGCACGTCCGCTGCATAATCTGTATCGTATTTATGCACGTAAAGCTCGGGCGAGCAGATGCAGAGTTTTACGCCGAGCCCCTGCAATTCCCTGGCTTCCTGCGCATTTAAGGGAACATTGGCGGCGTGAATATCTTCCAAAAGCCCGCGCTGCCAGCAATCCACCCAGATCCATTGCGGCGCAGCGCCGCCCGTCTTTTTCATATCCCGCACCATGCGGATCACATCGCCCGCGCCGCGGTATTTCCAGATGCGCATGCCGGTCGAATGCGCCGGGTTCTGCGACTGATAAATATCCGCCTGTACT
This sequence comes from Pseudomonadota bacterium, assembly GCA_048498415.1. GTDB lineage: Bacteria > Pseudomonadota > Alphaproteobacteria > UBA9219 > RGZA01 > JBEHYA01. The sequence goes on along the minus strand of JBEHYA010000134.1, from coordinate 1,420 downwards.
TCCATTTCGTTCAGATAAAAATAATCGCGCACGCCATGCTGCGCCAAAAGCGGCTCAATTGTTTTCTCGACAGCTTCGCGTTTGCAATCAATCACAAACCCCGCCACACCCGCCGCTAGCGCTTGCGGCAAATAATCCGCGAAGCGGTCCGGCTTGCCCGAAAGATTTTTTAAGTGATCGTGCGAGAGATACAGCGTGCCTTCATGCGGCTCGATATCCAGCTCCACCCAGCAGCCCTTCGGCAGGTTTTTGAGTTGATCAATGCGGTTACGGCGATGAACGACGAGAAGGGGCGTGGGCATATTTGTCCTTTAAAACCGGGGCTAAATTACGCCTGGCATAGAATGATGTCGAGCGCCTTTCCGCGCGTTTAATCAAAGCCTGTCATCCCATGCTTGACGCGGGATGACAAATGGGGGTCGCCAAGGCACATTTTACGGCGGCGTCAGCATCTCGTGCAGATCCATGGCGCGGCGGCTGAAACGGCGCATCTGGCCGCGCACGCCGACATCGCCGATGATGGGGCGCATGAGAATGGATTCCGCGAACACCAGCGGTGGAAGCTCCGGCTCGCGCGGCATGGGGCCGGGCAGCAGCTGCATGGCCAGCTTGATATGGTGCGGCACCTGACGGGTGGCGGTGGGCGTCACGCGCCAGTCGCCCAGCACGCCATCCAGATTGGCGCGTAGTTCGTCCTGTATTTTTGCCATGCCCTGGTCGGGGGTATCCGCGATCGTCAGAACCGTGACATCGCACAAGGCCAGCGGCGCGTGGCGGCCGTTGCCGAATTCAATCGCCTGATCCAGCGAGAAGCTTTCCACGTCGCGCAGGTGCTGCAGCTGGCCGGCTTTCACGCTCACACCCGGATGCTCAAGGAACGCCGCCAGCGCCGTGCGTGTGCGCACCAGCGCCGCCGGATCCCGCGGGACGCGCACATGAAACAGCGGCACATGCGGGAGGGACGTCCCCATATCCCATTTCTGGCCGGGCGGGACCAAATAATAGTCGCTATGCCGGCCCAAGCGCTGCGAAAGCTCAACCGCCGTCGCGCTGAAATGCTGGGTGACAGGCTGCAGGGCCGCAGTGAAAAGCTGATACTCGCCGGTACGCGTCAAACCAGAAATTCCTTATAAAAAATTTTCCGACATTTAGCGGAATGAACGGCGGCGCATCAACCCAAAAATCCGGAAAAATAATTGCAACTTATTGGTGTAATGGATCGGGCGCTACATACTATTTGATGTGTTCCACGTGGAACATTCTTCCAAGCCTTTGAAAAATAATAAAACATGGTTAGGCCGGGTTTTGAGACGCATCTTTTTTCCTGCGGTCAAAAAGAGTATATAACCCGCGTCATGAATTCATACGACGTCATCATTGTGGGCGGGCGCCCATGCGTGCCGATGCCGCCGCGGCTTCA
>JBEHYA010000133.1:0-3362 GCA_048498415.1 Pseudomonadota bacterium | reverse complement strand
ACGGCGTTTCTCGCACGGCTCAGGTGATCCGGCAAGAGATCATTGCCATAGTTAGAACGTATGGGTAGAACCGTTTAACGCCACATTTTGGTAAAATCCAGCCCTAATTAAAGAGCCCGGTTTTACGCATATAGAAGGATAAAAGGTGAACCTTTCCTATACCCCGGACGTTGCCAAGGCGACCGCCCCCTTATACGCCAAGGTGGCCCGCGTTATTCCGGAAATTGAATGGCCGTTTCACGCGCCCCTGATCGCCGAAATCAACCGGCTGAAGCGCGAACAGAACGCCGTCATTCTGGCGCACAACTACCAGACCCCGGAAATTTATCACTGCGTGGCGGATATTGTGGGCGATAGCCTGCATCTCGCGCGCGAGGCCGAACATGTGGACGCCGATATCATGATCATGGCGGGCGTCTATTTCATGGCGGAGACGTGCAAGCTTTTAAACCCGTCCAAAAAAGTTTTGATCCCCGATGCCGGCGCCGGCTGTTCGCTGGCGGCTTCGATCACCGCGGCGGATGTGCGGCTGATGCGCGAGAAATATCCCGGTGTGCCGGTAGTCACATACGTGAATTCATCGGCGGATGTGAAAGCGGAATCGGATATCTGTATTACGTCAAGCAATGCGGTGCGGGTGGTGGAGAGTTTGGGTGTGCCGCGCGTGATCTGTCTGCCGGATGAATATCTGGCCAAATATATTGCCAGCCAGACCAAGGTGGAGATCATCGCGTGGAAGGGCCATTGCGAAGTGCATGAACGCTTCACCGCCAAGGAAATTCAAAGCTACCGCAAGGCGAACCCCGGCGTGACCGTGCTGGCCCACCCGGAATGCCCGCCGGATGTGCTGGGGGAAGCGGATTTTGTCGGCTCCACGGCGGCCATGAGCAATTATGTGAGCGGCAAGAAGCCCAAACGCGTGGTGATGATCACCGAATGTTCGATGAGCGATAATGTGGCGGCGGACAACCCCGATGTGGAATTCGTGCGGCCCTGCAACCTGTGCCCGCATATGAAAAAGATCACCCTTGGCAATATTCTGGATTGCCTGAAGGGCGGTGGCACGGAAGTCATCGTGCCCCCGGAAATCGCGGCGCGGGCGCGATTAGCAGTGGAGCGGATGCTGGCGGTGAAGTAGGCTTTTTCCCATGACCGTCGAAACGCCCCTACAAAAACTCCGCGATGCCATCGATGCCATCGATAATAAAATAGTCGATCTGCTGCACGAACGCGCAGAAGTGGTCAGCCAGGTGCGCGGCGTGAAGGGGAAGCTGCCTGTTTACATCCGGCCCGGACGCGAAGCGGATATGCTGCGCGCGCTAACCCAGCGGCCTGTTGGCCAGATCCCGCGTGGGCTTATCCACCGGCTTTGGCGTGAGATCATTGGCGGGTTCACGTTAATTGAAGATGCGACGAAAGTTGCCGTCGTGGTGCCTTTGGATGAACCGGGGCAGTGGGATCTGGCGCGCGATCATTTTGGCGGCCTCACGCCCATGACGGAAATGAAAACGGCGGAGCTGGCCATTAAGGCCGTCGTGGATAAAACCCATCAGGTAGCGATTGCGCCATACCCCACGCCGAATGAGACATGGTGGCATGCGCTGGTGCACAAGAACGCGCCGCACGTGTTTTACCGTTTGCCCTTTGATGGCGTGACGGGCAATGCGCGCACGCATAAGCGCGATGCGATTGAAATTGGCTATGTGAAGCCGGAACAAACCCATGCGGATCGCACGGTGGTGATTATTGAAGGCCGCGGCGATATGGCGGGGTTCACGCAGAAACCCCTCCTGCAGATTGTGGCGGGCGGCTTTGCGTGGCTGGAATTCGATGGCTTCATGCTGGAGTGGGCGGCGTTAGACGAATACGCCGCACGCGAAGGCTTGCGGGCGCGCGTGGCGGGCGCTTATCCTGTGCCCCTGAAGGGCTGAGGCATGAACGAGGTCAAATACCACGATTATCTGGACGAATTAAAACCGTATCACGGCGGCGCGCTGTGCTGCGAGGGCGCGGCGATGCGCCTGTGCTTCAACGAAGGCGCGTTCGGCGCCAACCCCAAGGTGATGGAAGCGGCGCGCCATGCCGCCCTTAACATGCACGCCTACCCCGATATGGGCTGCACTAAGCTGCGGGAAGCCTTGGGTAAAAAATATCACCTCGATCCGCAGCGGATTGTGTGCGGGGCGGGCTCCGATGATTTGATCACGCTGCTGGTGCGCGCGTTTGTCTCACGCGGGGAAGAAGTTCTCACAAATGCGTATGCCTTTGCCATGTATGCCATTGCCGCGCGCACGGTGGGCGGCGTGCCGGTGATTGCGGGCGGCGATGTGGCGCGGATTGATTTAAATGCCGTGCTGGCCGCGATTACCGATAAAACGCGCGTGGTTTTTTTAGCGAACCCCAATAACCCCACAGGCAGCTGGCTGCCGCGCGATGAAATCGCGGCCTTCATCCGCAACCTGCCGGCGAATGTTTTGTTTGTCTACGACGCCGCCTATGCCGATTACATGGTCGACCCCAATTATTCCGATGGCTTCGAGTGGGCAAAAGATAAACCCAATGTGTTCGTGCTGCGCACCTTCTCGAAAATCCATGGCCTTGGCGGCATGCGCGTGGGCTGGGGCTATGGCGCGAAACGTGTGGCCGATGTGCTGAACCGCGTGCGGAATGCCTTCTGCGTTTCCGCCATGGCGGAAGTAGCCGCGATTGAAAGCCTGAAAGACGATGCGTTTGTGACAGCCGTGCGCGACCACACGCTGTTGTGGCGCGACAAGCTGGCGGCCAAGCTGAAAGCGGTTGGTGCAGAGCCGCTGCCAAGCGTGTGTAACTTCGTACTGGTGAAATTCCGCGATGCCGATCAGGCGCACCGGTTGTTCGAATATTTAAAATCCATCAATATTCTGGTGCGGCCCATGGGCGGGTATCAATTGCCCGACTATTTACGCATCACCATTGGCCGGGAAGATGAAATGAACGCGCTGTTTACGGCGTTTGATAACTTCCCGGATTTCAAAAAAGCCTGATTGGATTTTTATGGGTCACGCTTTAGGAACTGAACGCATGACCCGTACCATTCTGATCTGTGCCGGTTTCTTGCTGCTGGCTGCTTGCGAAGGGCCGCAGCAGGATACGGGCCCCCGCGCCACCGATGCGACGGGTGCCCAGCTTTCTGCCGATAAATACTGCAAACAGTACGGCATGCACGCCAAATATACCGGCATGACGAAAGCGAAGAAGCTTTCGTATGATTGTGTGCCGTAACCATTCGTACGCCCCGTTGAAAAACGGGGCCCATTCATCCGCATTTTGATTGCTGAACCATGGGCCCCGGCCTTCGCCGGGGCATACACTTTGGCTTAGAT
>JBEHYA010000132.1:0-3550 GCA_048498415.1 Pseudomonadota bacterium | reverse complement strand
TCACGCATTACCAGCGCATTCTCAATTATATCGTGCCCGATGTGGTGCATGTGATGGCCGCCGGCCGCATTCAGGCCACGGGCGGCAAAGATCTGGCCGCCAAGCTGGAAGCCGAAGGTTACGCCGCTTATATCAAGGCCGCGTGAGAGAGATTATGACCGCCAAGCCCGCCTATCTTGCCAATACCGCCCCGCAAAACGCCGATGCGTTTGCGCGGTTTATGGCATCTGGTTTGCCGAGCGTCAAAAACGAGAACTGGCGCTATACCAATCTGCACGCGCTCGAAAAACAAAACTTCGCCGCACCCGTCGCATTCAACGGCACGCTGCCCTCCACCTTGTTCCCGCCCACGCTCATGCGTCTGGTGTTTGTGAACGGTGTGCTCGATGAAAAAATGTCGCTCGGCACGTTAAACGGTTTGCATGTGACGCGTGGGTCCGCCCCCGCCCTTCGCGGCGATAGCTGGCTTGATCTGAATGCTGCGCTTTCGGGAGATGCCTATCTATTAAAAGCCGATGCGAATATGGGCGGCGCGATTGAATTGATGTTTGTTGGCGCGGGCCATGTGCGCCTGCATGTGGAACTGGAAGCGGAAGCCAAACTCATGCTCGTCGAACGCCACATGGCACAGCAAACCGGTTTCACCACGCAAGTGAGCAGCTTTGCCTTCGGCAAAAACGCCCGTTTGATGCGCGTGGTTGCCGCTGATCTCGGCCAGAATTACAGCCTGTTCCACGATGAAACCGATTTGAACGATGGCGCGCTGGCCGATTTCAGCTATATCCACGCGAACGGCAAGCTCACCCGCCGCAACGCCGCCTTCAATCACAACGCCAGTGGTTCAAATCTGCGCCTCCGCGCAGTCAACCTGGCCCCCAATCATTCGCACATCGACCTGCTCACCGATATGCGCCACAAGGCGCCGAACACGCAAAGCAGGCAGGATATTCGCGCGATCGCCGGCGAATCCTCGCGCACGGTTTTCCAGGGCAAGGTTCTGGTCGAACAAGCCGCGCAGAAAACCGATGCGTCGCAAACGCATCATGGCCTGTTGCTGGCCGATAATGCCGAGTGTGACGCCAAGCCCGGCCTCGAAATTTATGCCGACGACGTGAAATGCGCCCACGGCGCCACCTGCGGCGCTTTAGATGAACAGGCCTTGTTCTACCTGCAAAGCCGCGGCATTCCACGTTTGGAAGCCGAAAAACTTTTATTGCGTTCCTTTGCCGCCAGCATTTTTGAAGACATGCCGGCCCCTGAACTGGGCAAAGCGTTACGCAAATATATAAAAGAGCGTCTGGGAGAAGCCGATGCCGCAGCTTAAATCATGCGAAATGTTTTCCTGCGCCGCGCCGCAAGGTTTTGATGCCGCGAAATACGCCCGCGATTTCCCGGCGCTCGATCAAAACGTGCATAACACGCGCCTTGTGTACCTCGATAACGCCGCCAGCGCGCAAAAGCCCCGCCAAGTGCTGGAAGCGCTCACCCGCTTTTACGAAAATGATTACGCCAACGTCCATCGCGGCGTGCATATGCTGAGCCAGCGCGCGACCGATAAGTTCGAGCACGCGCGCGAGACCGTGCGCCGCTTCATCAACGCCGAAAGCCACGCGGAGATCGTGTTCACGCGCGGCGCCACCGAAGCCATCAACCTCGTTGCCCATTCATGGGGTGGCACGTTTTTAAAAGCCGGCGATGAGATTCTGATCACCGAGCTCGAACACCACGCCAACATCATCCCGTGGCAGGTGATCGCGGAGAAAACCGGCGCCGTGCTCAAAGCCGTGCCGATCATCGATCAGGGCGATGTGCGCATTGAAGATGTCGCCGCCCACATCACGCCAAAAACCAAAATGATTGCCGTCGCCCATATCTCCAATGCGCTTGGTACTATTCTGCCGGTGCAGGAAATCATCGCGCTCGCACGTTCCAAAGGCGATATCGCCGTACTCATCGATGGCTGCCAGGCGGTGCCGCATATGAAAGTCGATGTGCAGGCGCTTGATTGCGACTTCTACGTTTTCTCCGGCCACAAGGTGTTTGGGCCGTCTGGCATCGGCGCGCTCTATGGCAAAGCCAAGTGGCTGAACAAAATGCCGCCCTACCAAACCGGCGGCGGCATGATTGAAACCGTCACGCTTGCCAAAACCACCTACAAACCCGCCCCCGAACGCTTTGAAGCCGGCACCCCCGCGATTGCGGAAGCGGTTGGGCTGGGTGCAGCCATCGAATACATCGCGGCGATTGGCGTGGAGCGTATCGCGGCTTACGAACATGAACTATTGGAATACGCCCTCGAAAAAATCGCGCGCGTCAACAGCGTGCGCGTCATCCGCCCGCAGCAGCAGGCCAGCATTATTTCCATCACCATGGATGGCGTGCACCCGCATGATATCGGCTCGATCTTAGATCGCGCCGGTGTTGCCGTGCGCACAGGCCATCATTGCGCCCAGCCTCTCATGGCCCGCCTTGGCGTTGCCGCCACCACGCGCATTTCGTTTGCATTCTACAACACAAAAGAAGATGTCGATGCCCTCATCAAAGGCCTCGATCACGTGCGGGAGATTTTCGCATGAGCAACCTCGCTGAACTCCGCGATCTTTATCAGGAACTCATCCTCGATCACGGCAAAAACCCGCGTAACCGCCACGCGCTGCCGGGCCACACGCATGATGCGCTCGGCCACAACCCCATGTGCGGCGACCGGTTGAATGTGTATCTAACATTAGGCGCCGATAACAAAATCACCGATGCCGCGTTTGAAGGTCAGGGCTGCGCCATTTCCACCGCATCCGCCAGCATGATGACCGATATGCTGAAAGGCAAAACGACGGCTGAGGCCAAAGAAATTTTCCAATACTTCCACACGCTCTGCACCACCGAAGACGTGCCGCCGCCAGGTTTTATGAATGAAGACGATCTTGACCGCCTCACCGCTTTATCCGGCGTGCGCCAGTTCCCCGTCCGGGTGAAATGCGCAACGCTCGCGTGGCACACCATGCAGGCCGCGCTCAACCCCGCTGCGCACGAAACCGTGAATACCGAAAAGGGCGCCCCATGACCGAAGCCGCCCAGCAAACCACGGAACCCACGGAACCCACGGAAGAGGAGCAAGTGCGCGCCGATATCGCGAATGTGCTGAAAACCGTGTTCGATCCCGAAATCCCGGTGAATATTTATGACATGGGGCTTATCTACGGCATCGACCTTACAAAAGCCGAAAACGGCAGCTACAAGGCGCATGTCCGCATGACTCTTACTTCGCCGAATTGCCCCGCCGCAGCCGAATTGCCCGCGCAGGTGCAGGTGATGACCGAGACCGTGCAGCATGTGGAAAGCGCGAGCGTGGAAATCGTATGGGATCCACCCTGGACGCGCGCGATGATGAGCGAAGAAGCCACGCTGACCTTAGGATTTTTCTAAAGGTGGTAGGATGATTAAATCGATAAGGGCATCACATAATACATCCCCCTCCCTTCGGGAGGGGTTAGGGGCGGGCAATCCTATCCACCTCGAAAATTTCCCTAAAGGAAAGGATTGCCCGCCCCTA
>JBEHYA010000131.1:0-3583 GCA_048498415.1 Pseudomonadota bacterium | reverse complement strand
CTCGATGAACAGGTCGATGAAGGCGGGGACGGTGTCCTTGCGCTGCCAGTCGCGCTGGAGTTCGCAGAACAGCTGGGCCACGCTGATCATCTTGCCGCGGTACTGGGAGAGAAACCCCACAAACACCCGCGCATCATGGGTATAGTTTTTAATGGTGTGAGCGGAGGCGTTGCGAATGCCGCGCAAGGCATCCGCCCACGCCACAACCGCTTCTTCCGCGCTCGTTTTTTTGGTTACACCCGCTGCTGGCATGCCGCCACCAACCGTTCGATCGCGCGGGCAAGAAACACATAAGGCTCATACGCTACGCCGCTATCAAACCGCGCTTCATCGCGGCTGCCCAGCGCCAGCAGGCCCTTAAAGCCCTCGCGGGAAAGCGGCAGGCACAGCGCCCCCGCAATCTCGCCATGGCCGGGGAACAATATCTCGATGCGCTCCGGCGCCGTCTCCAGCTGCGCTTCTTTACTCACGCCAAAACCCTGCGGCATGGGCTTCGCCAGCATGGAAGGCGTTTTGCTGTCAGCGGTCAAAAACAACTGCACCACGTCAAAGCCCAGCACATGCGGCACTTCATCGTGTAATGCGGCCGTCATCTTTTGTACGTCACGGGTTTCCAGCAACAGCAAGACGGCCTGATGCACCGCGTGCACGCGCTGCCAGTACATGCGGCTGCCTTTGGTGATGTCATCCTGCGTGCGCTGCGAGGCGTTCAGTTCCTCGCGCAGCTTTTTGACGAGGCTGGTATTGAAATCGGCGATGTCGTCGCGCTCGCCCGCCACAACTTAGGCCCGTTTAATGGCGGCAACGTTATCCGGCAAAATCTTCTGGCCGGTTTTGGCCCAGTCGCTCACAAACTGCGCCAAGCCTTTATCGGTCAGCGGGTGCTGGAACAACTGGCGCATGGTGGCCGGCGGCAAAGTGGCAACATGCGCACCCATCTTGGCGCCATCTACCACATGGCGCGGGTGGCGCACGCTGGCCACCAGCACTTCCGTTTTAAAATTCTGCGCGCGGTAAATTTCGCAAATCTCGGCGATCAGCTGCATGCCGTCCTGCCCGATATCATCCAGGCGGCCCACGAAAGGCGAGACAAACGTTGCGCCGGCTTTCGCCGCCAAAATCGCCTGCGCCGGGCTAAAGCACAGCGTCACATTCACCATGGTGCCTTGATCCGATAATGTCTTACACACTTTTAAACCCGCCGGCGTCAAAGGCACCTTCACCGCCACATTCGGCGCGAGGGTCGCCAAAAATTTGCCTTCTTCCATCATCTGCGGAAGTTCGGTTGATGCCACTTCGGCGCTCACCGGGCCCTTCACCACCGTGCAGATTTCGCGGATGAGTTCCACGAAATTACGGCCGCTTTTTGCGATCAGCGACGGGTTGGTGGTCACGCCATCCAGCAAACCGGTGGCGGCGAGGTCTTTGATCTCGTTGATATCGGCGGTATCGACAAAAAACTTCATGGGTTTATCTCTTTCTTGCGATTACGTCATCCCCGCGAAGGCGGGGATCCACGGCAGGCCACATAGCATAATCTTTATCTTATGGCTTATCGTGGATGCCCGCCTTCGCGGGCATGACAATTATTAGCAACACGGGCTAAACTACCCCAGCATGAATCAAAAGGCCAGAGCACATCACGTATTTAAAGAAGGCGATCAGGCCCTTGTTTTATTAGCAGGGGCCGTGCCCCGGGCCTTTACCTATAAGGTGCCGGCGGGCGTGAGCACCGGCGCTTTTGTCGAGGCCCCGCTCGGCCCTACCCGCGCCTTTGGCGTGGTGGAAGGGCCATCGACCGAAAAAATCCCGGCACAAAAAATCAAAAGCATTTCAAACGTGCTGGAAATTCCGGCCACCTCGTCCCGCTTCATCGATTTCATCCACTGGGTTGCCGATTACTGCATGGCGACCCCCGGCAATGTGCTTTCAATTGCTTTTGGCGGCCAGAGCATCAAGCCGTTAAAACGCAAAAAAGAAATCACTCACGCGCCCTTCCAGCTCAAGCCCGCCAAGCCCACGCTCAGCCCCGCGCAGAAAAAAGCGGCGGATACGTTGGTAGCTCAGCAGGGTTTCACCGTCACGCTGCTGGATGGCGTCACGGGTTCCGGTAAAACCGAAGTCTATTGCGAAGCTTTGGAAGCCGCGATGGAACGCGGGCAGCAGGCTTTGCTGTTGCTCCCTGAAATCGCGCTCACCGCCCAGATCACCGACCGCCTGAAAACGCGTTTTGGCTTTCATCCCACGCTCTGGCATTCCGAACTCACCCCCGCCAAGCGCCGCGAAGCGTGGAAAGATATCACCAGTGGCCGCGCCCGCCTGATTATCGGCGCGCGTTCGGCGCTGTTCCTGCCCTATCCCGGTTTGGGTGTGGTGGTGGTGGATGAAGAACACGATGCCTCGTACAAACAGGAAGAAGGCGTCATTTATCAGGCGCGCGATATGGCGGTCGCCCGCGCGATGATCGAAAAAATTCCCGTGATCTTGGCCAGCGCCACGCCCTCGGTCGAGACATGGGTGAATGCGCAGAAGGGCAAATACAATTACGTGCATCTGCCCGAACGCCATAATGAAGCCACGCTGCCCAACATTCACCTCGTTGATATCCGTCAGGAAAATATGCCCCGCGGCGGCTGGATCAGCCCCACGTTACTCGCCGCGATGCAGAAAAACCTCGCCGATAAAAAGCAGACGCTGCTGTTTTTGAACCGCCGCGGCTACGCGCCTTTAACGCTCTGCCGCAAATGCGGCCATCGTTTCTCCTGCCCCAATTGCAGTTCGTGGCTGGTGGAACATCGCGCATCCGGCAAATCCAAACTCATCTGCCATCAATGCGACTACGCCATTAACATGCCGGATAAATGCCCCGCTTGCAGCGGCGAGAACACCTTCGCCGCCTGCGGCCCCGGCGTGGAACGGCTTTTGGAAGAAGTCACGCGTTTATTCCCCAATGCCCGCAGCGCCGTTCTCACCAGCGATACGCAGGGCAAGCTCGATGACATGCAGCAGCTCGTCAAAAAAATGGAGCGTGGGGATATCGATATTCTGATCGGCACCCAACTGGTCGCCAAAGGCTATCACTTCCCGGGCCTCACGCTGGTAGGCGTCATTGATGGCGATCTGGGCTTGCAGGGCGGCGACTTACGCGCGGCGGAACGCACCTTCCAGATGCTCACGCAGGTCTCCGGCCGCTCCGGCCGCGAAGATGTGCAAGGCAATGTCTATATCCAAACCACCCAGCCGCAGCATCCGGTCATGGTCAATCTCGCGCGGCACGACCGCAACGCGCTTCTGCAAACCCTCTCCACCGAACGCGCTGAATACCACATGCCGCCTTTCGCGCGCCTTGCCACCATCACCGTCTCCGGTGAAAAACCGGCGCAGGTGGAAGAAGCCATGGAAGCTTTGGCAAAACTCATCCCATCACATGAACACATCCGCGTACTCGGGCCCGCGCCCGCGCCCATGGCCGTGCTGCGCGGCCGCCATCGCATGCGCTTTCTTCTCAAAGCCCGCCGCGACGACCGCATGCAGATACACGTGGTCGCCGTACCCTGGGGCGCCTGTCCCGCGTGAACTTGAG
>JBEHYA010000130.1:0-3591 GCA_048498415.1 Pseudomonadota bacterium | reverse complement strand
GCCATGTTGGCATCACCCTGCATATTGAAAATCTTTATGGCGAAAACAGCCACCACATCATTGAAAGCTGCTACAAGGCGCTGGCTAAGGCCTTGAAAATGGCCGTCGCCATTGACCCGCGGGCAGCGCATGCCGTGCCGTCCACCAAGGGCAGCCTTTAATATATTAACCGTGCTGAAAGCAAAAAAAGACAAGCGCGGCCTTCGAAAGCCTTTGCTATAATCAGGCCGTTCATTTTTGCATAAACGGATGCCATCATGCGTCATTTTATTTTACTGCTCGGCTTTCTTCTCGCGCCCTTCACCCTGCATGCCGCCGGCACCTGCGGCGCGCCCAGCGTGTGCCTTGTGCCCGGCGCCGATTTTCCCTACCAGGGCAGTTGCACCGGCCCGGCGGTAAACCAGGTGGTGGATCGCAACCTCGCCACGCTCGCCTGCCACGGCAACGGCGCGCAAATGCTGAAGCCCGTCTATACCGATGGCAGCCATAAATGTTTTTACATCGACAACACCGGCAACAACTCCGCCTATGTGCCGATGAACTCGCTCAGCGAACTCGGCGCCTTCCTCGATGCCGTCAAGGCCCGCACGATTGACGGCAACCACCTGTCGCTGCGCTATGGCTGCGAAGCCGCGCGCAAGGTCGATGCCTGCGGCCAGACCGTTAATCTGCCGGACTCGCCCAAAGGCTCCGTCATCACCAGCACCAAATATAACAACGTCACCACCTTCACCTGCACCGTCACCAACGCGGCGGCGCCGGAAAACTGCGGCAGCTGGGTGGTGCAGACCAATGGCGGCGACTGCGACAAGCCGAAACCCCCCACCGGCGGCGGTGGCGGCGGTGATACCGGCGGCGGCGGCGACGGCGGCGGCTGGTAAAAACCTGGCGCGTATGCCCCGTTGAAAAACGGGGCCCATCGATCAGCAATCAAAATGCGGCTAAATGGACCCCGGCTTCCGCCGGGGCATACGATTTGGTATGTTGCTGTCCCAATGTTCTCAACCTCCAACCCTTCGCTCCCATGAAAGTGGCCATCATCGATTATGGCGCGGGCAACCTGCGCTCGGCGGCGAAAGCGTTCGAACGCGCCAGCGACAACCACGCCCGCATCATCGTCACGCATAACGCGCGCGATGTGCGCGAAGCCGATTACATCGTGCTCCCCGGCCAGGGCGCGTTTGCCGACTGCATGCGCGGGCTTCAAAACGTGCCGGGCATGGTCGAAGCGTTAAATCACGCGGTGCTGGAAAAAGGCCATCCGTTCCTCGGCATCTGCGTGGGCATGCAATTGCTGGCCGAAGCCGGCAACGAACATGGCCGCCACAAGGGCCTTGGCTGGATCAAGGGCGAAGTAAATAAACTCACACCTGCCGATCCCGCCTACAAAGTCCCGCATATGGGCTGGAACCAATTAAAGCTTCTTAGCCCGCGCCACGCCCTTCTCAAGGATCTTGGCCACGCGCCTTTTGTTTATTTCCTGCATTCCTACGCGCTGGATACCAAACAACCCCTCGCCACCGCCGATTACGCCGGGCCGATTACCGCCATGGTGGCGAACGAAAACATCGCCGGCACGCAGTTCCACCCGGAGAAAAGCCAAAAAACCGGCTTGCAATTGATCGCCAACTTTTTAGATTGGCGGCCATGATCCTCTACCCAGCGATTGATCTCAAAGACGGCGCCTGCGTCCGCCTCGTGCGCGGCGATATGGAACAGTCCACCGTCTTCAATCCCGATCCCGGCGCGCAGGCCGCCAACTTTCAAAAGATGGGCTGCGAGTGGATCCATCTGGTCGATCTCAACGGCGCCTTTGAAGGCAAGCCCATCAATGCCGCCGCCGTCGAAAACGTTTTAAAAAACGTCACCGTGCCTGTGCAACTGGGCGGCGGCATCCGCAACATGGAGACCATCGACCACTGGTTCGATAAGGGCGTGGCCCGCGTTATTCTTGGCACCGCCGCCGTGCAGAACCCCGGCCTGATCGCGGAGGCCTGCAAAAAATATCCGGGCCGCGTGGCCGTTGGCATCGATGCGCGCGAAGGCTACGTGGCGATTGCCGGCTGGGCGCAGAATACCCGCGTCAAAGCACTCGATCTGGCCCTCCGTTTTGAAGGCGACGGCGTGGCCACCATCATTTATACCGATATCTCCCGCGATGGCGCCCTGCAGGGTATGAATGTGGAAGGCACCGCGAATTTAGCCCAGCACCTTACCATTCCCGTCATCGCCTCCGGCGGCGCCACCTCGCTGCAGGACCTGATCGATCTGAAACACGAAGAAGAATCCGGCATCGCCGGCGTCATCTGCGGCCGCGCCCTCTACGACGACCGCATCTCCATCCCGGAAGCAATAAAGATTTTGGCGGCATAAGGCCGCGCCGGCTCAATGGCAGGCAGCCCCATGGCAATAATCGCGCTCGCCGCATAGACGATCGCGATGAGCGACTGTTTGTTATCCGCCAGTTTTTCCACGCGTTCAAAATCCCTGGTCGTATCGAATATTTTCTGCAGCTTGTCTTCGCCAAGAAAGGGGTCGATGGCCGCGCCCGCCAGCTTGCCGGCCAGCACCACAACCGCCGCGCCATACACGCCATAACTTATGGCCGGGATAATATCCAGCGCGCCGGCCATTAAAAATTGCTTGGTGATTTCCGTGGCCGCCGCCATAAAACCAATAACGCTGCTGGCGGCCCATTGCGCTTTCTGCATGTCGCGCGTGAACACATGGGCATCAACCGGGCGCTCGGGCCAAAAATCCGGATTTTTGTAAAGCATAATACATTCCCCAATATCACGAACATTCCAGCGAAAGCTGGAATCCCGTTTGGTAATATCTAAACGGGATCTCGGCTTTCGCCGGGATGTACAGGCAGTAGCAAACAGCATTTCCCGCCGCTTGAAAAGGGGCTAATAGTAAAGGCCATGCGCACCACCCGCCTCATTCCCTGCCTCGATGTTCATAATGGCCGCGTCGTCAAGGGCGTTAACTTCGTCGATCTCGTCGATGCCGGCGATCCCATTCAGATCGCCGCCGCCTATGATGCGGGGGGCGCGGACGAGCTTTGCTTTCTCGATATCACCGCCTCCTCCGACAACCGCGATACATTATATGACGTGGTAAAAGGCACCGCCGATCAGGTCTTCATGCCCCTCACCGTGGGCGGCGGCGTGCGCAAGCTCGATGATTTCCGCCAGTTGTTACTCTGCGGCGCCGACAAAATTTCCATCAATTCATCCGCTGTAGCCACGCCCGATCTCATCAACCAGGCCGCCAGCAAATTCGGCAGCCAGGCGGTGGTGGTCGCCATTGATGCGCGCGCCGAAAAACCCGGCAGCTGGAACGTCTATGTCAAAGGCGGGCGCGAGAACACCGGCAAGGATGCGCTTGGCTGGGCGAAAGAAGTGGTCAGCCGCGGCGCGGGCGAAATCCTGCTCACCAGCATGGACCGCGACGGCACCAAAAACGGCTTCGATCTGGAACTCACAAAGCTGATCGCCGATGCCGTGAATGTGCCCGTCATCGCGTCGGGCGGTGTGGGCACGCTGGATCATTTAGTCGATGGCGTGAAGGAAGGCCACGCCAGCGCGC
>JBEHYA010000129.1:0-3633 GCA_048498415.1 Pseudomonadota bacterium | reverse complement strand
CCGAGCAGGATCAACGGCGGCGCGAAAGGCATCACCCGCGTTGACGTCATTATTCTTGACC
Source organism: Pseudomonadota bacterium (assembly GCA_048498415.1). GTDB lineage: Bacteria > Pseudomonadota > Alphaproteobacteria > UBA9219 > RGZA01 > JBEHYA01. The sequence goes on along the minus strand of JBEHYA010000129.1, from coordinate 3,572 downwards.
GCGAAATGCCGGAGGCCTCCGGCCTTGAGACGCTCGCGCGTATCCAGACCATGCCGCAGCTGGCCGGCATTCCGGTGGTGATGTATACGGGTTCCGGCAATCCCGAACAGATTCAGCAGGGCATTGAAGCGGGCGTATTCTATTATCTGGTCAAGCCCGCGACCGATGATTTATTGCGCAGCGTGGTGGCCTCGGCGCTCCGCGAACGCCATCAGAAGCGCGTGCTGGTGGATGAATTGGGCCGCCATGGCGGCGCCATCAAGGCCATGCACGGCTGCCAGATTTCCGTGCGCACCCTGCGCGAAGCGGAAGACACCGCCTGCTTTCTGGCCAGCTGCTTCCCGCAGCCGCAGCGCGTGATCATGGGTCTGCTGGAACTTCTCACCAACGCGATTGAACACGGCAATCTTGGCATTAGTTACGAAGAAAAAAGCGAGCTTTTGAAAGAAAACCGCTGGGCGGAAGAAATCAAATCACGCCTCGTGCTGCCCGAAAACGCCGCCAAGACGGTGGAAGTCATTTATCAGCGCAAGCCCGATATGTGGATGGCCCAGATCAGCGATTGCGGGCAGGGGTTTGATTGGCGCCATTACTGGCAGATCGATCCCGCGCGCGCGACCGCCGGCCATGGCCGCGGCATTGCCCGCGCGCGGCTGCTGGCCTTTGACCAGCTGGCCTATAACGCCACTGGCAATCAGGTGACCGCGATTGTCCGCGCCGGCAAGGCCGATACCTTAAGCTGGTGAGCGCTGGCCCATGGCATCCCCCCGTTCCACGCAGAATATTATCGAAAATACCCGCCGGCGGCTGGCGCATAGCTACCAGATTTCCATGATTCTGGTGCTGGGCATCGTCATTACCATCGGCATGCTCACCTGGAACCTTTTGCGCACCGAGCAGGGGGATGGCTTTACCATCAGCGAAGCGAGCGAACAAAGCATGCTGGCCCAGCGCATCGCCATTCTGTCCGACCAGATCTGGGAAATGCCGATACCGCTGCGCGGGCCGATGATCCGGGAAATGGAAGAGGCCGTGAACACCATGGCGGAGGATCACCGCATTCTGGTGGAAGGCCAGCCCGCCGACGAAGTATCGCCCGACGACGTGAAGGTGCTGCAAGCACTCTATGCGGAAGACGATCATCGCGCCGAACGCGCCATTCACGAATTCATTATTGCGGCCAAGCATTTCCTTACCGTCGCGTACACCGATAGCCCCATGGTGGTGGCAGATAAAAGCACGCTGATCCGCCTGGCGCGCGGCGAAATCTACCGCACGCAGCAGGAAGTCATGCGCAAGTTCGTTGCCGCCTATGAAGCGCATCTGCACAGCATTCACCGCACGCTGGTGGGGCTTTCCATATTGGCGGGTTTTCTGCTGGTCGGCGTGGGCCTGCTGTTTCTGCGCCCCACTTTATCGTATGTGGCCGATGCGCAGCGCCGCCTGATCGAGCTCAACCAGCTCAAGGGTGATTTTTTGGCCAATATGAGCCACGAAATCCGCACGCCGATGAACGGCATCGTGGGCATGACCGAACTTTTACTGGAATCCGAACTTAACACCCGCCAGCAATATTATTTACGCACGCTGCAGAACTCGGCCGATCATCTGCTTAGCCTTATCAACGATATTCTCGATTTTTCCAAGCTGGAAGCGGGGCATATGGTGCTCGATCCCATCCGCTTCAACTTCCACGCGACCATTGAAGACGTTTTAGATTTGCTGGCGGCCAAGGCGCGCGAAAAAAACATCGAAACGCTGGTGCATTACGTGCCCGGCACACCGCGCTTTATCGTTGCCGATCCCGGGCGCATGCGCCAGGTGCTGTTTAATTTAGTGGGGAATGCCATCAAATTCACCGACCGCGGCTACGTGCTGGTGCAGGTGGAAATGCAGGCACGTGAAAAATCGCCCGACAGCCGTTCGTGGATGGTGGTGCGCATCGAGGATACCGGCATCGGCATCCCCGAAGATAAAATCGGTTCGCTGTTCGAGAAATTCATGCAGGTCGAGAGCGGCGGTACGCGCGCCCAGCAGGGCACCGGCTTAGGGCTGGCCATTTCCCGCAACATCGTGCGCCTGATGGAAGGCACCATCAGCGTGGAAAGCCAGCCGGGCAAGGGCACGGTCTTTACCGTGCGCATTCCGTTGTCGGAAGCGGCCGAGCCGGAGCCCGTCACCCGCCGCCATGATGATCTGGCGGGGCTACGCGTTGTGCTGGTGGACGATCTGGGCCCCAACCGCATGCTGTATGCCGAAGCGCTCCGCGAAGCCGGCATGGAATGCCTGGTGGCTGAAAACGCGCAGGAAGCTTTATCGCGCCTGCGCTATGAACTTTCCAACAAACGCTCGGTGCAGATGGTGCTCACCGATTACATCATGCCGGAAACTGACGGCGTGGCGCTGACGCAGATGATCAAGCGCGACCCGGCGCTAAAGGATATTCCGGTGGTTGTCCTCAGTTCCGGCGGCGAGCGCGGGCTTATCAAGCGCTTCGCCGATGCCGGCGCGGCGGCGTATCTCACCAAGCCCATCGCACGGCAGCAGCTGTACGACACGCTGGTGCATATCCTTGATCAGGATAAACGCGGCGAAAAACCGGGCATTCTTACCTCCGAGGTTGCCAGCAATATTTCCGCCGGCCGCCTGCTCAGCAAGGATAAGCCGCTTGCCGGCACGCATCTGCTGCTGGTCGAAGACAACCGCGTTAATCGTGAGATGGCGATTGAAATGCTGGAACAGTTCGGCTGCCGCGTGAGCGCGGTAGAAAACGGCCAGCTCGCCGTGGAAGCGGTGCAAAAAGAAACCTACGACCTGATCTTCATGGATTGCCAGATGCCGGTGATGGATGGCTTTGAAGCCGCGCGCCATATCGTCACGCTGAAAGCCAGCGGCAAAGTGGCCAGCACGCCCATTATTGCGCTGACCGCCAACGCCATGAAGGGCGACCGCGAGCGCTGCCTGTCAAGCGGCATGGATGATTATCTCGCCAAGCCGTTCCGCAAGGCGAATCTCGAAGTGATTTTATTAAAGTGGCTGCGCGAGCGGCTGGAGAAAGAAGCAGAACAGGATACAGGAGAAGCAAGCATGGATCATATTCCCCACCTTACGGTTGTTCCCCACACCGGCTGCAGCGACGATTTAAGCCCGGAAAAATGCGGCATCGATGTCGGCGCTCTAGAATATGCGCGTGAAGCCCTGGGCGCCAAGCTTTCCACGGTGATTGCGTATTATCTGGAAGATACCGAAGGCTATATAAAGCGCATTGAAGCCGCGCTTGCCGATAACGACCCGGCCGCCATCATTCTGCCGGCGCATTCGGTCAAAAGCTCCAGCCACCAGCTGGGCGCGTTGCAGCTTTCTGATCTGGCCAAACGCGTGGAAGCGCTGGCGCGCTCGAATTCATCCAGCCGCAATTCCTCGGGCGATGAAATTCCGGGCCTGCTGGCCAGCATGAAAACGGCCTTTGCCGCCGCGAAGCCCTATCTGGCGGAATGCCAGCAGAAGGCTGCGAACGGCTAAGACAAAAATAACACATAGCCGGCATCCCCGCGCAGGCGGGGATCCAGTTT
>JBEHYA010000128.1:0-3879 GCA_048498415.1 Pseudomonadota bacterium | reverse complement strand
AGAACGGGGCCCATCGAACAGCAATCAAAATGCGGATAAATGGGCCCCGGCCTGCGCCGGGGCGTACCCTTCCTTTTGATGACTTTCCGCCCCCGCTTTGCTAGTTTTTAGCGATGCCGGAGACACTGAAAAAACAGCCCATGGATTTGCGTGCGGAGTTCGATGAACTTTCGCGGCTGTTTCAGGGTGGCCAGCTGGAAGCCGCCAACCGCAAGGTGGAGATGGTGCTGGCGGAATATCCCGGCAATGTGAATTTTCTGCATGTGGGCGGGCTGATCAAACAGAACACGGGCGAGTTTGATCTGGCTGAAAAAATGCTGGCGACTGCGTTTGCGCTGCGGCCCGATCAGGCCGACCTGATGCACAACCTGGCCGTGTTTTACCAGAGCCGGAACAAGCTGGATCAGGCCGCGCCGCTGTATGAAGAGTTATTGAAGCGCGTTGCCAACCAGTCGCATATCTGGGCGAATTACGGGCATGTGCTGCGCCAGCAGGGTAAAATGGCGGCGGCCATCGAGGCTTTCGAAAAAGCGCAGAAACTCGACCCGCACAAGGCGAATTTACAGGCCACCATTGCCATGACCAAGCGCCAGATTGCGCTGTGGGACGGCACGGAACTGCCGGCGCATAAGGTTACGGCCGCGCTGGCGCCGGTATTTATCGATGACCCGCATGTGCATCTGGAAATTGTGAGCCGCGCGGCGGAACTCGTGAAGCCGGTGGGGAATTACCGGCCGGTGGCCAAGCCCGGCGAGGCGCGGATACGGGTTGGGTATCTCTCCAATGATCTGCATGACCATGCGACGTCGTATCTGATTGCAGATTTATTTCAGCAGCACGACCGCACGAAATTTGAAGTGTTCGTCTATGAATATGGGCCGGAGGATAAATCGGCCATTCGTGCCCGCCTTAAACAGGGCGCGGAGCATTGGGTGGATTGCACCGGCAAACCCGCGCCATGGATTGCGGAACGCATTTTCAATGACCGCATCAATATATTGGTGGATTTGAAGGGTTATACGCGCGGCGGTATGCCGGAAGTGCTGGCGGCGAAGCCGGCGAATATCATCGTGCAGTGGCTGGGTTACCCAGGGAGCATGGGCGCGAAGTTCGTGGATTACATGATCGCGGATCACACGCTGGTGCCTTCAATGCTGCGGAATACAGCCAGCGAAAAGCTGATCCGCATGCCGCATTCGTACCAAATTAATGACAGCAAGCGGCCCTTGTTGAAGGCGAAGACGCGGGCCGAATATAAATTGCCGAAAGACGCCACCGTGCTGGCGTGTTTGAACCAGCCGTACAAGATTACGCCCAAGATTTTCGATATCTGGATGCGTATTTTGAAGTCGGAAGCCGATACCGTGCTGTGGCTATTTGCCGCGCAGGAAGGCGTAGCCGAGAATTTAAGCCGCGAAGCGGAAGCGCGCGGGGTGAAGCGGGAGCGGTTGATTTTTGGCCCACGTGTGCCGCAGGCCGAACACATCGCGCGCTATCAGGCGGTGGATATTGTGCTGGATACATCGCCTTATGGCGGGCACACCACCACCAGCGATGCGTTATGGGCGGGCGTGCCGGTGGTGGGGCTAATGGGCGAAAGTTTTGCGGGGCGCGTTTCGGCCAGTTTGCTGCGCGCGGTGCGGCTGGATGGGCTGATTACGCGGAGCGAAGCGGAATATGAGGCGAAAATCCGCCAGCTGATCAACGACCCGGTGGAGCGCGAGCGTTTGGCGCAGCATCTGGCCCAGCAGCGCCATGACCTGCCGCTGTTTGACAGCAAAACATTCGTGCGCGATCTGGAACGCGGGTTTGAGAAGGCGTGGGCGCTCCACCAGAACGGCGAATTACCGAAGGACATTGATTTATGATCGAGATTATTACGCTTATTTGCGCGGTTGTGGCGGCAGGGGCAGGGATTTTTGCTGCGATCAAGGCGAGCTCGCCCCAGCAGCATAATATGGGCGGCGAGATGCGCGATCTGCGGCAGGAAGTGGGCAGCACGCTGCACCAGTTCCAGAATACGCTGGCGAATACTTTGGCCGATAAAAATCGCACGCAGTCGGATATACTGAACCAGATCAGCAGCCAGCAGAAGGAACGGCTGGAGAAGGTGACGAGCGAGCTAACGGCCATGCGCGGCACGGTGGAAAACCGGCTGGATGTTTTGCGCGGCGAGAATAACGCCAAGCTCGATGAAATGCGCAAAACGGTGGACGAAAAACTGCAGACCGCACTGGAAAAACGCCTGACGGAATCCTTCCAGCAGGTGCGCGAGCAACTGGAGAGCGTGCATAAGGGCCTTGGCGAAATGCAGACGCTGGCGAGCGGTGTGGGCGATCTTAAAAAGGTGCTCTCGAACGTGAAAACGCGCGGTATTTTCGGTGAAGTGGTGCTGAGCAATATTCTGGAGCAGTTCCTCACCCCCCAGCAGTATAAAGCCAACGCGCAGATGAAGCCCAATGTGCTGGAGCGCGTGGAATTTGCCGTGCGCATGCCGGGGCGGGATGAGGAGATGTACATCCCCATCGATTCCAAATTCCCGATGGAAGACTACGCGCGGCTCGTGACTGCCAGTGAAGGCGCGGATGGCGAGGCGGTGCAGCAATGCGTGGCGCAGCTGGAAACAACCGTGCGGGCGTTTGCGAAAACGATTGCCGATAAATACATCAACCCGCCCAGCACCACCGATTATGCGATTTTGTTTGTGCCGACCGAAAGCCTGTATGCGGAATTGCTGCGCAAACCCGGTTTATCGGAAAAAATCTACCGCGATCACCGCGTGATGCTGGCAGGGCCGACCACGCTGGCGGCGTTGCTCAATACGCTGCAGATGGGCCACCGTTCGGCGGCGATCGAGAAGCGGTCGGGCGAGGTGCGGCAGGTTTTGGGCGCCGTGCGCACGGAGTTCGAGAAGTTCGGCGGCACGGTCTCCACGCTGGAGAAGCAGTTGAATACGGCATTGAACACGGTGGAAGAGCTGGGTAAACGCACGCGCATCATGAACAAGCGCGTGGGCGGGGTGGATAGTTTGCCGGGCGATGAATCATCGCAGCTGCTGGGGCTTGACCAAAATTTTGAAAGCGACGATGAAAACGCCGTATTGCAGATTGGAAAGAAAAAAGCATGAGTTTGTTAAAGTTACGCATTGTGCCCGACCCGGTGCTGCGCAAGGTGGCCAGCGCGGTGACTGGTATTGATAAAGAGACCGCGCTATTCATGCAGTCGATGCGGGATGCGATGTATGAGCATCATGGCATTGGTCTGGCCGCGCCGCAGGTGGGCGAATTAAAGCGCGTGCTGGTCATGGATGTGGCGGAGGAGCAAAACGCCGCCAAAGCCATCATGATGGCGAACCCGGAAGTAATCTGGAAGTCGGAAGACACGTTCACCTATAAGGAAGGCTGCCTTTCCATTCCCGGGCAATATGCGGAAGTCACGCGCGCTAAAAAAGTGCGCGTCAAATATATCGATATCAACGGCGAAGCGAAGGAGATGGAGGCGGAAGATCTGGCGTCGTCCTGCGTGCAGCATGAGATCGATCATTTGAACGGCGTGCTGTTCGTGGATTATCTCTCGCGCCTCAAGCGGGATATGATGATCCGGCGCGTGCAAAAGGCGCAGCGGGCACTGGAGGAAGAGGCCGCGAACGGTAGGGAATTGTAAGCCATGGGGGTCACGCGCCTGCGCTTAGCTTTTATGGGAACGCCCGATTTCGCCGTGCCGGCGCTGCGTGCGCTGCATGCGGCCGGGCACCGGATTGCCGCCGTCTATACCCAGCCGCCCAAGCCCAAGGGCCGCGGTCATCAGGTGCAGCCAAGCCCGGTGCAGCAGGTGGCGGAAGAATTAGGCCTGGAAGTGCGCACCCCCCGCAGCCTGGCG
>JBEHYA010000127.1:0-3932 GCA_048498415.1 Pseudomonadota bacterium | reverse complement strand
TTTGAAGATAAGCGCAGCACCGCTTCGCTGCATTTGCCGTGGCCGCGGGTGGCGGAAGATATCGCGCCCGCCATCCGCACCGCGCTGGGCGAATTTAAAGATTTATACGAGGTGCGCAAAACCGGGCGCACCTATGAAGTGCTTCGCCACGGCTTCAATAAAGGCACCGGCATCGACCGGCTGATGGAACGCCCGCGCTTCACAGGCTGCACGCCTCTATATATCGGCGATGATGTCGGCCTCGACCCGCATCTGGATGCCGTAAAAACCTATAACGGCGACTTCATTGCGGTGGGCGAGGGGATTAGCATTCCATCCATCCGCGAAGGCCTGCACGGGCTGGCGCGATAAAATTCTCCTCCCCCGTGGGGTTGTAGGAAAGGCTCATCCATTTAGCACGAACATACCAGCGAAAGCTGGTATCCAGTTTGTTTGCTGCGCGGAAACTGGATTCCGGCTTTCGCCGGAATGTTCATGATGTGGAGACGGTTGGTTTAAAAGAGAAGCCTCTCCCGCCCTTTATCCCCTCCCGCAGGGAGGGGAATGTCAGCTTACGGAATAAGCGGCGACCAGGCGGGGTCGGAGCCATCCAGCGGGGTCACCACTTCGCGCTCGTTGCGCCCCGTAATGTCGATGGAATACAGCTTAGCCGTCTTGCTGTTGCCCGACGGGCGTTCCTTGAAATACATCAGGGTACGGCCATTGGGCGCCCAGGTGGGGCCTTCGGCGTGGAACGCGCTGGTCAAAATACGCTCGCCCGAGCCATCGGGGCGCATGACGCCGATGCTGAACTCGCCGCCGGATTGCTTGGTGAACGCAATATAGTCACCGCGCGGCGACCATACGGGCGTGGCGTAGCGGCCATCGCCGAAGCTGATGCGCTTGGGCTCGGAACCGCCGGCGCTCATCACATAGATCTGCTGCTTGCCGCCGCGATCCGATTCAAACGTGATCTGATTGCCATCGGGCGAGAAGGAGGGCGCCGTGTTGATGGAGGGGTGGTTGGTGAGCCGCGTGACATGGCGCGTGCGCAGATCCATCACGAAGATGTTCGCGGCGCTGCCCTGCTCGATGAGGCTGAAGATCACGCGCTTGCCATCGGGCGAGAAGCGGGGCGCGAAGGTCATGCCCGGGAAATCGCCCAGCACTTCCTGACGGCCGCTATCGATGTTGAACAGGTACACGCGCGGCTTGTTGTTATAATAAGCGAGATACGTGATTTCCTGCATGGTCGGCGAGAAACGCGGCGTGAGGATGAGGGTGCGGCCATCCGTTAAATAACGGTTGTTTTCGCCGTCCTGATCCATAATGGCTAAACGCTTCACGCGGCGGTTTTCCGGGCCGCTTTCCGCAATGTAAACAACGCGGGTATCAAAGTAGCCGTCTTCACCGGTGATACGTTTATAAACGGCATCCGCCACAATATGGGCGATGCGGCGCCAGTTCTGCGGCACCGTGAAATAGGCCATGCCGGTCATCTGCTGTTCGGCAAACACATCCCACAAACGGAATTCAACTTTCAGGCGGCCATCGGCCTGCGGGGCGATCACACCACTCACTAAAGCCTGCGCATTGATCACGCGCCAGTCGGCAAAGCGCGGCGCGGTGTGGGCAGAAGCTGCATCCTGCACAAAGCTGCGCGGGTCAAGCGGGCGGAACAGGCCGGAACGCTCCAGATCGTCCGAGACGACGCGCGCGATATCCTGGCCCATGCGCTGCGAAGTGGCATCACTGCCCGCCATTACCGGCACGGCAATCGGCATCGGTTCCACCACGCCTTGCGTGATATCGATCTTGAGCATGGCCTGCGCATGTGAAGCGGGCAACGCCAGGAAGACGGCAAACAGCAGGGCAAAAAGGGCGCGTGTCATCAGAACATGTCCTTGGCATTGAAGGTGAAGGTGATTTCTTTCCATTGTTGGTACTTTTCGGGCGGTAAGGCAAGCGGGCTGCACCGGGGGTTTTGTAGCGCACGTTGGGCACTTTCCGCAACCGTGCGGAAGAATGTATCGCGGTTCATACGGGCCTGATCGACAATCATGGATTCTTTCACCGTCCGGTCGGGATTTACGGTAATCAGCACTTCCACCACCATATTTTCAACGTCGCGCGCGCCGATGGGCACATTCCAGCAGCCCGCAATCTGGCGGCGCAACGCGTCTTCCTCGCTTACACTCAAGTGTTCAGCCGTAACAGGCGATGATGGCGCCGATGGGGCGGGCTTGGCATCTTTATCGGGCTTTTGCTCGGTTTTTTCCGGCGGCGTATCGGCCTTGAGTTTCGCAACGTTCTTGAGAACGCTGGCAAGCGGATCAACCTTCGGCTTTTCTTCCTTGGGTTTTGGTTTCTGCACAGGCTTCGGCAGTTCTGCCTTCTCTTCCGGCTTGACTTCTTGTTTGGTCTCCGCCGGCGGCGTGGGTTTGGGCTGCGGGGTCGGCGCGGGCTCCGGCGTTGGGGCAGGCGTGGGCGGCGCGGGCTCCGGCGTTGGGGCAGGCGTGGGCGGCGTGGGTTTGGGTTCCGGGGTTGGCGGTGGCGGCGTAGGCGCGGGCGGTTTGGGCGGCTCCGGCTTTTCTTGCGGGGGCTGCGGCTTATCCTGAACTTTGGTCGCCGTGATGTCGCTGACTTCCGCAATATCGATGGGCACGATCACCGGCGGCTCGATGGGATCGGGCATTAAATGCGGCAGGCCAAGCCATATCAGCAAGAATGCCAACACATGCAGGCCCGCTGAAATGGAAAGCCATTTTCTCATTACTTCTTCTTCGGCAAATCGGCGACCAGCGCCACCTTCTTGAAACCCGCAGCGTTCAACGCACCCATCACCTCCATGATGCGGCCATAGGCCAGGCCGCGATCGCCGCGCACAAAGATGCGCGCGTCCTGATCATTGCCGCGAATGGCCTGCAGGCGGGGCACCATGTCTTCCAGCGTCACTTTGGTTTCCATCAGATAAATCTCGCCCTTGGCGGTAATCGTGATGACCAGCGGTTCTTTATCGGAAGAAATATTCTGGCCCTGCGTTTGCGGCAAATCCACGGGCACAGAGACGGTCATGAGCGGCGCGGTGATCATGAAGATGATGAGGAGGACGAGCATGACGTCAACCAGCGGCGTCACGTTAATATCCGCCATCACGCCGGCTACACGCCGGCCCCGCCCACCTGTTTTGCCGCCCAGCTGAACGCCCATTACATATCTTCCAGATTACGCGAAATGGTGGCGATAAGATCGCTGCCGAAGAAATCGAGGCGCTCGGCGTATTTGCTGATCTCGCTGTTGAACTTATTGTACGCCAGCACCGCGGGAATAGCCGCCACAAGGCCGATGGCCGTTGCAAACAAGGCTTCCGCAATACCCGGCGCGACAACCGCAAGGCTGGTATTCTGCGCATGCGCAATCGAGGTAAAGCTGTTCATGATGCCCCAGACGGTGCCGAACAAACCGACGAACGGCGCGGTGGAACCCACCGAAGCCAGCAGCGTCATATGCTTTTGCACATTCGCCAGCTCACGGCCAATGGTCACATTCACGATGCGTTCAATGCGCTTAAGCACGCCGGAGCGCATATGGGCGGTAGCCAGCAGGTTTTTATCGGCGGCGCCTTTCAGTTCTTTCATGGCCGCGATAAAGACGGCGGTCATGGGATCGGAGCGCACGCCATCAATTTTTTCGAACAGGCTTTCCAGTGAGCCGCCGGCCCAGAAGCGGTCTTCGAAATAGACGGCTTTGGACTTCAGGCGCGCGATGCGGAAAGATTTTTGCAAAATCACCGCCCAGGTGCAGATGGATGCCACAATAAGGAGGAGCATCACCAATTTGACGACGATATCGGCCTGCATGAACAGCCCGAAAGCGCTCATGTCATGCGCGGCGACGGAGCCGGCGAGTTTTACCTGGTCGATGGGTTCCATGCTGATTCCTTAAAATAATAA
>JBEHYA010000126.1:0-3957 GCA_048498415.1 Pseudomonadota bacterium | reverse complement strand
GGCGGCGGGGGCGGTTCCTTGGCCTTAATAAATTTGTTCAGTAAGTCCAACATGTCGTATAAGTATATGGCAAAAGCCCCTGCTTTTGACAAATTTCCTTTACGCCCCCGCCCCGATACGCCGAATCACCCCTTAAATGCACCTCGATCCCACCACCTACATCGCCATTATCGCGGCTCTGCTGATGGCTTCCGCATTGTTTTCGGCATCGGAAACAGCGCTCACCGCCGCATCCAAGCCCCGCATGCTCACGCTGGCCCAGAACGGCAACGCCCGCGCCGCGCTGGTGGGCCGCCTGTGGGAACAGCGCGACCTGCTGATCAGCGCCATTCTGGTCGGCAACAACATCGCCAACATCGTCGCCTCCACCCTCGCCACCGCCCTGATGATCGAGTTGTTCGGCGAGCGCGGCGTGGCCTATGCCACCGCCATCATGACCGTGCTCATCGTGCTGCTGGTGGAAATTCTGCCCAAAACCATTGCGCTGGCCCGCCCCGATGCCACGGCGCTGTTTCTTGCGCCCTTCGTGCAACTCATCATGTTCATTCTGGGGCCCGTCACGCGCCTGTGCCGCGTTTTCATCAGCCTCATCCTCAAGCCGTTCCGCGTGCTGGGGCAAAAGCGCAACCAGGAAGAAATCACCGAAGAAATCCGCGGCGTCATCGATATGCACGCCGATGTGCTTGATCGCGGCGAACAAACCGCCATGCTGCACGCGGTGGTCGATCTCTCCGGTATGCGCGTGGAAGACGTGATGATGCACCGCAACGATATGGCCAGCGTGCCCATCGGCCAGCCGATGAACAAGCTCATCCCCGCCCTCCTGCAATCGCGCCACAGCCTGGTGCCGCTGTGGGGCAAAAGCCCGGAAGATATCGTGGGCGTGCTCGACGTGCGAAAACTGCTGGCCGAAATGGCGCGCCGCGAAGGCAATTCCAGCGGCCTCGAGCTCACCAACCTCGTGCAGCCGCCGTGGTTCATTCCCAACACCACGCCGCTCTTGGAACAACTCAAAGCCTTCCGCGAACGCCGCCTCAATCTTGCGTTTGTGGTCGATGAATATGGCGTGCTGCAGGGCATGCTGACCCTTGCCGATATTCTGGAAGAAATCGTCGGCCACTACGACCGCGGCCAGCTGAACGCCGTAAGCGTGCCCAAGAAGCAGCCCGATGGCTCGATCATCCTCGATGGCCGCTTCCCCATCCGCGAACTCAACCGCGAACTCGGCTGGGAACTGCCCGACGACCAGGCCACCACAATCGCCGGCCTCGTCCTCCAAATCGCCGAACGCCTGCCGGAACCCGGCGAACGCTTCTACTTCAACCACTTCGTGTTTGAAGTGACGGCCCGCCGGAAGCATGGGATTTCCAGCGTACGAGTGCGGCCGCAGAAGGTTTAGACCTCCACACGCCCCCACAGCTCACGCGTCATTGCGAGCGCAGCGAAGCAATCCATCCCACCGCATACCATATCTATCCGTATGCCCCGGCGAAGGCCGGGGCCCATCGTTCCGCATTCCTGCTTGCTGAAACATGGGCCCCGTTTTTCAACGGGGCGTACTGTTTTGGTAATGCAAATAGCGCAATAAAAATCAGCCTTGACCCCAGCCGCATCCCTCTATTTATTACCCCTTCTGAACATTCGCCTGTTCAGTATCCCGCTGCCAAAAAGCCGAAGCTGCAGATAGGGATAATGATCAGGCGAATAAGGGTGCGTAGCTCAGCGGGAGAGCACTGCCTTCACACGGCAGGGGTCACAGGTTCAATCCCTGTCGCACCCACCATTATCATAAAGATATAGCATGAAATTACTTGGCCTTATCGGCGGGATGAGCTGGGAAAGCACCGACCTTTACTATCAGGGCCTTAACCGTCTGGCACGCGAACGCTTCGGCGGTCTCGCTTCCGCTGAACTTCTTCTTTATTCCTACAACTTCGCGCGTATTGAAATGTTGCAGGCGAAAGGCGACTGGGCGTCGCAGGGGCAAATCCTCACCGACACGGCGAAAAGGCTGGAACAGGCCGGCGCCGCCGCCATTGTGATCACCAGTAACACCATGCACAAAGTCGCGCCGCAGATTGAAGCCGCGATTTCCATTCCCATTTTGCATATCTGCGATGCCGCTGGCGCCGCGATGAAGCAACAGTCGCTTCGCCATCCCTTATTGCTTGCCACGCGTTATACCATGCAGGAAGATTTCTATACGTCACGCCTTGCCGCAGCAATTGGCGGCGACGTGCAGGTACCGGATGCCGCCGACCGCGACGTTATCCACGCCATCATCTACAACGAACTCTGCCAGGGAATTATCAGTGCGTCCTCCCGCGCTAAACTGCAGGCAATCATCGAAAAGAATGCCGATAAAGCCGATTGCGTCGTCCTTGCCTGCACCGAACTTGGCCTGATCCTTTCAGAAAAAGACGTACGGCTGCCGCTTCTCGATACGACGCCTATACATATCAAGGCGGCGTTTGAATTTGCGTGCGGTTAAGCCTGCTTTAAAACGCTAATGCGCGAATACACATCGCGTTTCTGAAAAATACCAAAAAACATTCCAACACTTGAGGTCTTGCGCCATTTAAATTTAGCCAATGGGTCTACTACGGAGAAATTATGAAATTAGAAATCATTAGAAAACTAGAAGTTGAACTCGCCAAAGTAGAGCGATTAGATGAACCTCTTGCTGTCTATTTTTGTGTTCAAATACGCAAGCTACTGGATCGAGAAAATTTACTTCGCGACTATCCGGCCACTAATTTTAATTGTTCATGGGCAGTTCATGCCCGCATGAGTCGTGGCGAAGAGACAGATCGTATTTTGAGAATTCTCGATAATGTTTTTCCGCAATTAGCAAACAAGCCAATAGATCAGCTTCCAATAGATGTGGCAGCACAATTCAAAGAGATCGTAGGCTTTGAACGATTTCGCGATGAGCTTGAAAAAATATTAATTCAAAATGGTCTACCTCTTGATATTGTAAAAAAGGAATGGCCGCGCTTCCTTTCCTTGTTTGGTGCGATTGTTGAAGACATCCCTCTTTCAATTAAGGATGAGAGAGCGCCGCTCACAAACATTCAATATGTTACGGTACATCGCGACAATCCAACAAGTATCTCCCATAAGACGGGAGAACATAAGCTTTTTAGAATACGCTGGGTATCACACGGCAAAAATGGCAAGATCGGTGAAGCTTATTCAATCAATAGTTTTCAAGTATAATTGGACAACCTTCGCAAAAACAATCCCATGCTCGGCATCCTCTGCGGTTTCAAATCGGAAGAAAAAATCGCCAAGCGCCTTAGCCCGCTGGTGCGGTGTTCCGGTGCGCGGGAGGTGCTGGCCAAAAAGCGTGCGTCGGAATTGGTGGCGGAAGGCGCAACCGCCCTGCTCTCCTTCGGCGTCGCCGGCGGTCTCGCCGATAACCTCACGCCTTCCGATATCATCATCGGCAGCTATGTGATGGATAGCGAAGGCCGGCGCTATGATTGCGAGGGCGCCATGCAGCAGCGTTTTGCCGGCGCCGCCCCGCATGCTAAACACGGCGGCGTGTTCGGCAGCACCTATGTGATTGATACCGCGCAGGCCAAAACCCAGTGGCGCGATAAAACCGGCGCCCTCATCGTCGATATGGAAAGCCATGTCATCGCAGAAATCGCGGCCGAGCACGGCCTGCCTTTCGGCGTACTGCGCGGCATCAGCGATGCCGCCGAGGCAAAGCTGCCGCCCGCTGTGCTCTGCGGCATCAACGAAGACGGCTCGGAAAACATCGCCGGCGTTCTCAAAAGTTTAGCTGCCGATCCCACCCAGCTCCCCGCCCTCCTCCACTTCGCGGGTAATACCGGCACAGCGCTGAAAGCGTTGGCCCGCGTGATCGCGGCGCTGTAACCCATCAGGCATCCCCGCGCAGGCGGGGATCCAGCTTTGTAGCTAAAAAACACAAGAAGCCTAGATTCCCTC
>JBEHYA010000125.1:0-4152 GCA_048498415.1 Pseudomonadota bacterium | reverse complement strand
CGCGCTGCTCCACCGCCCGCGCCTTATTCTCTACGATAACGCCGATCATGGCCTCGATAAGGAAAGCTATTTACGCATTTTCGACCTGCTCGCGCGCCTCAAGGATAAAGCCACGCTCGTGCTGGTGACCGAAGACTGCAACATCGCCAGCCTGGCCGACCGCGTATGGGAAATGCGTCAGGGCCAGCCGGTGCCGGTGATGGAAACCGCCTCCGTCATTCTCGATCGCCGCTGGCTGCCGGCGGGTTCGGGTGTAGGGGTTCGCGCATGACCGTCGCCGCCCCTTCCATCATCACCCCCGCCAACTGGATTTCAACGCTCACCGATAACAACGTGCTGCGCTGGCAGCATGGCGAGACCAATATCGGCCTTTTGCTGGCGCCTTTGCTTTCCGTGAACGGCTGGCAGGGCGATGTGCTGGCGCTCCGCGATGCGTTGCCGGCATCCGCCCGCGAAGTTGCCATCAATGACGTGCTTACCGTCATGGCCGCGCTGTCCTATCGCATTCATCAGGAAAAGCGCGACGCCACAAGTTTGCGCGCGGAAGACATGCCGGGCCTTTTCATCCCCGACAAGCCGCAGGGCTGGTGCGCGGCCATGGTGCTGCGCGAAGTCGGTGCCTACGGCCTTATCTGGGAAGACGGCCGCACGCAGCATCGCGGCGATCTGCCCGCCGGCATGGGCACGCTTTATCGCTTTGAACGTGTGCTGGCGGATGATGTCGCCGCGCAGGATCTGGCCATTAAACCCGCCGCCGACTGGCTTAAAGATTTTTTTGCGCGGTTTCGCCCGCTGCTGCTCCACGCCATGTTCCTGAGCCTGATCATGCACGTCTTCATGCTCGCCATGCCGCTTTTCAGCCTGGCAATTTATGACCGCGTGGTGGGCGCGCATGCGCCGGAAACCCTGCCGCTGCTCGCCGCCGGCGTGCTTGGCGCGATCACGGTGGAAGCCATGATCCGCACCGTGCGCATTCGTTTAGCCGGCTGGGTCGGCAGCCGCGCCGGCGTGCTGGTGATGACCGCGATGTTCGAGCGTCTGTTGTATTTGCCTGCCAATATGATCGAGCAGGCAAGCGTTTCCATGCAGCTCGCCCGCATCAAAACCTTTGAAGCCGTGCGTGATTTCATCGCCAGCCCCGCGTTTCTGGCGATGCTGGAAGCGCCCTTCGTGCTGGTGCTTATTCTTGTGATTGCGTTTCTCGCCGGCCCGGTGGCGCTCACGGCGGTGGGCGCGATTACCGCCTATGGCCTGCTGCTTTTCCTTTTGCGTCCCCGCTGGCAGCGGCTGGGCCAGGAAAGCGCGCATACAGCCGCGCAGCATCAGCAGCTGATGATGGAAATTCTCGGCCACCTCAAATCCTTTTACGCCGGCGGCCTCAACGCCAAGATGCTGCAGCGTTTTAAATCGATCAGCTGGCAGGCGACCCGCGCGCAGTACAAATTCGCCATGATCAGCTCCATCGTCCAGCACATCGCCGCCTTCATGGGCGTGGTGGCGGGCGTGAGCGCGATCGGCTGGAGTTTAAGCCGCGTCTGGTCGGGCGATATGACCGGCGGCGCCATGGTCGCCACCATGATTTTGATGTGGCGCGTGATTTACCTTTTGCAAAGCATGACCAGTTTATTGCCGCAGCTGGAACAGGTGCGGGGTTCGGCCGAACAGGTCAACCAGCTCATGCGCCTTATCCCCGAAAGCCACGCCAAGCCGGCGGTGCAGGCGCAGCATACCCTTAAAGGCCGTGTCTCATTACAGAACGTTGCCATGCGTTATGGCCGGGCCGATCCCATTTTCGCAGGGTTATCCGCCGAAATCGAAAAGGGCCAGATCATTGCCGTCTATGGCAATAACGGCTCGGGCAAATCCACGGTGCTGCGCATGCTGCTGGGTCTTTATTCGCCCGCCATGGGCCAGGTGCGGCTTGATGGCACCGATTACCGCCAGTTCGATCCGCGCGGGCTTCGCCGCCAGATCACGTACTTGCCGCAGGTGCCGGAATTGCTGCCGGGCACGATTGCCGAAAACCTTCGCCTCAACGATCCCCTGGCGCCGGACTTCAAGCTCCGTCAGGCGCTGCTCTGGGCGGATGCGTGGGAGACGGTGGAGAAATTGCCGGCAGGCGCCAACACGCGCCTCGGCGCCGATGGCTTTACCCCCTCCAGCGGTCTCGCGGCGCGTTTGTGCCTGGCGCGGCTTTATTTAAGCGAGCGGCCCATCGTGCTGTGCGATGAATTGCCATCGCAGATTTTGAACAGCTCGACCGGCGAGCGGTTCAAGAAATTTTTGGAAGAATGCCGTGGCAAACGCACCGTGATTTTCGTCACCCACCGCGAAGATTGGCTGAAACTGGCCGATCAGGTGCTCTGGCTCAAGCCCGATGGCCGCCCGGTCATGGGTAAACCCAAAGTTGAAGCCGTAAAAGTCGAACCGAAACGGAGCGTTCCATGACCACCCAGCCTTTAGCCAGCAGCATGGCGCCGGCGGCGCATCACAAAGGCCTCATGGCCCGCATCTTGCGCGATGATCTCACCGATCTCATGCAGCCTTTGGCCGTGCAGGAAAATACGCTGCCGCGCCTGGTCAAATTTTCCATCATCGCGCTCTCGATTGCGACGGTGATGTTCCTCATCTGGTCCGCGATCACGCCATTGAAGGAACTGGCCCGCACCGAAGGGCAGGTGATGCCGGTGGGCTATAACCGTCTGGTCCAGCATCTGGAAGGCGGCCTTGTCCATGCCATTGATGTGCATGAAGGCGACTTCGTGGAAAAAGACCAATTGCTGGTGGTGCTTGACGGCGCCGGTGCGCAGGAAGATTTAAAAGAACAGCAGGCCATTGTGCTATCGCTGGGCCTGCAGGCCGAACGCCTGCACGCCATGCTGGAAGGCCGCACGCCGAATTTTAACGGCCTTGGCGCCAGTTCCGACCAGGTTGCCGAACAGAATACCATGCAGGATGCCTCGATTGCATCGCGCCAGCATGATCAGGGCGTTTTAAGGGAACAGATCGCGCGTAAAAGCAGCGACATCGCGCGCATTAAAGCCGAACTGAACACCGCGCGTTCTTCGCTGACCATCGCGACCGAAGCGCACGGCATGTATAAGAACCTGATGGATCGCGGGCTGGCTGTCCGCACCGTTTATCTTTCGCGCCTGCAGGATATGACCAACCGGCAGGGCGATGTTGCGGCGCTCGGCCAGCAGCTTTCGGCGGCCAACAAGGAACTTTCCGAATATCAGGAACGTTTGGCGGCGCTCACCGCCCAGCAGCGCGATAATTCCTTCGATGAACTGCACAAGGTTGAAACCCAGCTGGCGCAGGCCAAACAGGAACTCAAAAAACGCGAAGACCGCGTGGGCCGCCTGGAAGTGCGCGCGCCCATTGCCGGGTATGTGAAAGGCATCAAGCTGAATACCATCGGCGCCGTGGTGCCGGCGGGTGCCACGCTGATGGAACTGGTGCCCGTAGACGATCATTTATTCGTGGAAGTGCGCATCTTGCCGCAGCAGATTGGCCGTGTGGCGGTAGGCCAGGATGTGCAGACCAAGGTGCATTCCTATGATTACGTGCGCTTTGGCACCATTCCCGGCAAACTCGAATTCATCTCGGCGATGACCTTCACCGATGAATCCCGCCACGAAGATTATTACAAGGGCCGCGTGCGCCTTGAACGTAATTACGCCGGCCAGAAGCCCGGGCACTATCCGGTTATTCCTGGCATGACCGTGGATGCCGATATCGTCACGGGCGAAAAAACCGTGCTCGGCTATCTGCTGCGCCCCATCCATAACGCCCTTCACAACGCTTTAACGGAGCCCTGAAATGACCGTGCAACCCGATATGCCATCCATGATGGCGCCCCCTGAAGCCAAGCTCATCACCGGCCTTTCCTCCACGCTCACGCCTGTCAAGGCGCCCCGCGTGCTGGTGGTCGATGACGAGCGCACCACGCTGGCCATTCTCTCCGCCATGCTGGAGAAGTTTAAATACCGCGTCACCACCGCGCGTTCCGGCGCGGAAGCCATCGCCACGCTGTCCACGCAATATGCGGATATTGACGTCATTATTCTTGACCGCGAAATGCCGGAGGCCTCCGGCCTTGAGACGCTCGCGCGTATCCAGACCATGCCGCAGCTGGCCGGCATTCCGGTG
>JBEHYA010000124.1:0-4263 GCA_048498415.1 Pseudomonadota bacterium | reverse complement strand
GCAGGAAGGCCGCGATTTCACCTTCCGCGCCATGCGCGAGCCCGATATTCGCCGCATCCAGCCGATTTATTATCTATCGCTCTATGATCTCTTGAAGGCCGTGAAGGCGCCGCTGCAACGCAACGCCCACGCCAACTACAACCTCGCGCCCACGCGCCTGTTCAGCCTGGAAGAGTCGGTTGAGCGCATGCGCAAGATGCTTGGCTATGTTCCCGACTGGTCCGAGATCACGCTGTTCCTTCCCGACGAATGGGAAGACGTGGATGACGCGCCGGAAAACGGCGTCGTGCTCCGCTCCGCGCTCGCCAGCACTTTTGCCGCCAGCCTTGAGCTTGCCAAGCAGGGCCGTTTGGAAATTCGGCAGGACAGCAGCTTTGCCCCCATATACGTGCGCCCGCGTGAAGCGCCGCCCACGCCCGATGTTCAACTAAGTGAGACGCAAGAATGAGTGATTTAACCCCCGAAAACGCCAAACGCCTATGCGAAGCCGTCATTCTGGCTTCCACCGTGCCGGTCACCAACGAAACCCTGCAGCAAAAGATCGGGGAAGGGCACGTCATTGGCCCCATCATGGAAGAGCTGGCCGCTGATTATAAAGGCCGTGGCATCGAACTGATGCAGCTCGCCGGCGGCTGGATGTTCCGCACCGCGCCGGATCTCGCCCCCTTCATCAACATCACCGTGCAGGTGCGCCGCAAGCTGCCGCGCGTGGGCGCTGAAACGCTCGCCATCATCGCCTACCATCAGCCGGTCACCCGCGCGGAAATCGAAAGCATCCGCGGCGTTGCCACCGCGCGCGAGACGCTCGACATGCTCATGGAAATCGGCTGGGTACGTCCCGGCAAACGCCGCGAAACCCCCGGCCGTCCGCTCACCTGGACGACGACGGAAGGTTTCCTGCGCCAATTCGGTCTTGGCTCTCTTAAAGATTTACCGGGTGTGCAGGAACTCCGTGAAAGCGGCCTCCTCGATAGCCGCCCGGTACTCGCCAACTTCACCAGTGAAGACGCTGAAAATGCGGCTGATGTGGGCGAAGAAACCGAGACGCTGGAATACCTGCCCGACACCCTCGACGACGAAGACGAAAAGCAGAGCGCGTAATTTTTATTTCCCCTCCCTTCGGGAGGGGATAAAGGGGCGGGCGATCCTCTCCTTTATGAGTATTCTCTAAATGGATGGGATTTCCCGCCCCTAACCCCTCCCGGAGGGAGGGGGATACCAGTCAGCGAGCCGCATGTTCGTCGCTACCCTCATCGCACCCATTCTTTCTTCGGCCTCTATCAAGCAGGCCATCCAGATCGCACCGCCCTTGCAGCAAAACTGGCTTTCGCCAAACGAAGCCTGCGATCTGTTTTACGATACCGTGCCAAATCTGGCGGCATGGGCGTTAGAAAATAAAATCGATTGCATCATCCAGCCCGCCGAAAACCGCCGCAAAAAAGCGCTGCTCGCCGATATGGAATCCACCATCATCGAACAGGAAATGCTGGATGAACTGGCCGCCTTCGCCGGCGTGCAGGAAAAAGTCAAAGACATCACCCGCCGTTCCATGAACGGCGAACTTGATTTCCGTGCCGCGCTGGCTGAACGTCTGCAATTATTAAAAGGCGTTCCTTCAAACGCCATCGATCAACTGATCGCCAAAATCACGCTCATCCCCGGCGCGCGCGAACTGATTGCTACCATGCGGAAAAACGGCGCCACCACCGTGCTGGTCTCGGGCGGATTCACCTGCTTCACCGGCCATGTCGCCAAGCTGCTGGGTTTTCACGAAAACCACGGCAACACGCTGCATATCGCAAACACTGTGCTGTCCGGCCAGATGGTCGAACCCGTTCTCGATAAATCCAGCAAACTCGCCACGTTAAATGCCACCGCGCAAAAACTAGGCATCGCGCCCGCCGATATCTGCGCGGTAGGCGATGGCGCCAATGATATTCCGATGCTTATGGCCGCTGGCCTCGGCGTGGCCTACCACGGCAAACCCGCCGTGCAGCAGCGGGCGAAGCATAATATTCGCTTCAGTGATTTGCGGGCGTTACTGTTCGCGCAAGGCTATTCAAAAAACGAAATCATTTAGTATGCCCCGTTGAAAAACGGGGCCCATCTATCAACAATCAAAATGCGGATGAATGGGTACCGGCTTTTCAAAGGTACGTACATTTAGATAGATGCCGCGACTTTCAAAAATTCGGTAATCAGCCCCGGGTCTTTGGTGCCGCGTGACTTTTCAACGCCCGATGCCACATCCACCATCCGCGCGCCGGATTGTTCGGCGGCTTCCGCCAGATTACCGGCGTTTAAACCGCCTGCCAGAAACCATGGGCGCATCACGCGCGCGCGCTTCATCAGCAGCCAGTTGAACGACATGCCGGTGCCGCCCACCACGGCGCTTTCGGGGGCGGGGTGGCTATCGAACAAGAACCAGTCGGCGGCATCTTCATAGACCGTGACTTCTTCCAGATCGGCGTCTTCAAACACACGCATCGCCTTGATCACGGGCTTGCCATAACGCGCTTTTATGTCGGCGACTTCCTGCGGCGATTCCGCGCCGTGCAGTTGCAGTATATCGGCGTTAAAATATTTCAGCGCGGCGTCAATTTCGCCATCTTCCGGGTCGACGAACAGCGCAACCTTCTTTACATGCGCCGGCACCAGCGCCGCCAGCTTGGCCGCGCTCTCCGGGCTGATGTAACGGGGCGAGGGGGCGTAGAAATTGAAACCCAGAAACCCCGCGCCGCCATCCACGGCAGCTTTGATCGCCGCTTCATCCTTCAGCCCGCAGATTTTTGCCGTTAAAGCCATTACGCATACTCCGCATTAATCGCTTTGGCAGCGTCCACGGGATTTGCCGCGCCCGTAATCGGCCGGCCAATTACGATATAGCTGGCGCCCGCACTCACGGCTTCCCCTGGCGTCATCACGCGCTTCTGGTCGCCCACATCGGCGCCCTTGGGCCGAATGCCGGGTACCATGAGCACAAAATCTTGGCCCACGACCTGTCGCAGCATGGCAATTTCGGTGGGCGCGCAAATGACGCCATCCAGCCCGCTGGCTTTTGCCAGTTTGGCCAATCGCGCCACTTGATCATTCGTGCTGCTGGTCACGCCCACCGCCTGCAAATCATCATTATTCAGGCTGGTGAGCACGGTTACGCCCAGCAGCTTGGGCCGGTTGGCGCCGGCTTTTGCCGCGCTTTCCGCCGCGGCTTTCAGCATGGCGGGCCCACCGCTGGTATGTATGGTCATGAACTGCGGCTGCAAAGGCAGCAGCGATGTCACGCTCGCGCCCACCGTGTTGGGAATATCATGCAGCTTTAAATCCAGAAACATCGGCGTGCCGAGCCCGGCAATCTGCTTATACCCCTGCGGCCCGTGGCTGGTGAAAAACTCCAGTCCCAGTTTGATGCCCGCCACATGACCTTTCAGCGAAGAAGCCAGCGCGCCGGCTTTCGCGGCATCCGTTGTATCAATCGAGCAGAAAATTTTTGATGTCATAGCGGCGGGGCCAGCGGTGTGGGTGGAAGCGGGGCAGGCGTTGGCCGCGCAGCAATCACCGGCGCGGTATTTTTGGCGACTTCCTGCTCCAGCTGCAATTTCAGCTTGGCCACCTGTTTGGCAAGGCGCCGTTTTTCCCAGCGGTGGCCAAGCCCGGCCATCCAGAACAGAAACGACCCCAGCAGAAACCCGCCGAAAAACGTGCCCAGCGTCACGATATAGAGCGGGCTGGTGATCACATAGCCAACAGGCCACAGATCAACCGTAATGTCCTGCTTGTTGCTCACGGCAAAGCAGGCGCACACCAGAATTATGAGAACCGAAAAAAGCCAGGAGATAAAACGCATCACGCACCAACAATCCCTTAATCGTCGGCGGGATTGCCTTCCTTGCCGTTCAGCCGGTCACGCAACTGCTTGCCGGTCTTGAAGAACGGAACGGTCTTGCCGGCCACTTCCACGGTCTCGCCCGTGCGCGGGTTGCGGCCTTGCCTTGCATCGCGGCGCTTGACCGAGAACGCGCCGAAGCCGCGCAGTTCCACCCGGTCGCCGCGCGACAGGGCCGTGGTGATTTCATCGAAAATGGTGTTGATGATGCGCTCCACATCCTTTTGCATAAGGTGCGGGTTTTTCTCGGCCAGTTTCTGAATAAGGTCTGAGCGCGTCATTCAAGCCTCCAGCGTGGCGGACCCACGCCGATTTTTGTTTAACTTCAATAGTTTAAGCAGAAGGCGGGAATTGTGACAAGCCCTGATTCCAGCGAATTT
>JBEHYA010000123.1:0-4446 GCA_048498415.1 Pseudomonadota bacterium | reverse complement strand
CCGGGATCCACGAAAAGCCAAGCAGGATAATCTTTGTCTTATGGCCTATTGTGGATGCCGGCCTTCGCCGGCATGACGCTAAACGAGAGGATTTCATGTCAGCGATCATTGATCTTCACGCCCGCGAAGTGCTGGATAGCCGCGGCAACCCCACGCTGGAAGCCGATGTCACGCTGGAAAGCGGCGCGTTTGGCCGCGCCGCGGTGCCTTCGGGCGCATCAACAGGCGCGCATGAAGCGGTAGAACTCCGCGATGGCGATAAAAAGCGCTATGGCGGCAAAGGCGTTTTGAAGGCCGTGGAGGCCGTGAACAGCGAAATCCGTGATGCGATTGTGGGCATGGATGCCAATGAACAGGTCGCGATTGATCTCGCGATGATCGAGCTGGATGGCACGCCCAATAAAGGCCGCATCGGCGCGAATGCCATTCTGGGCGCAAGTTTAGCCGTGGCCCGCGCGGCAGCAGCGGAAGCGGCGCTGCCGCTCTATCGTTATGTGGGCGGGGCGGGTGCGAATATTTTGCCGGTGCCGATGATGAATATCATCAATGGCGGCGCGCATGCCGATAACCCGATCGATATTCAGGAATTCATGATCATGCCCGTGGGCGCGGACAGTTTTTCTGAGGCACTCCGCATGGGCGCCGAAGTTTTTCATGCGCTAAAAAAAGCGTTGAAGGATGCCGGGCATAATACAAATGTGGGCGATGAAGGCGGCTTCGCGCCGAATTTGGCAAGCGCAGAAGATGCTTTAAGTTTCATCATGAAAGCCATTCAAACGGCGGGTTATAAAGCCGGCGATGATATTGTGCTGGCTTTAGACGCCGCCTCCACCGAATTCTTTAAGAACGGCGTCTATGATCTTGAAGGCGAAGGTAAAAAGCTGGATGCGGCCGGAATGGTCAAATATTACGAAAATCTGGTGAGCAAATTCCCCATCGTTTCCATTGAAGACGGCATGGCGGAAGATGATATGGCCGGCTGGGGCGCGATTACAAAAAGCCTTGGCGCCAAGGTGCAGCTGGTGGGCGATGATCTGTTTGTGACCAACCCGAAGCGCCTTACCGATGGCATTCAGAAAGGCCTCGCGAATGCCATTCTGGTCAAGGTGAACCAGATCGGTTCACTGACCGAGACGCTGCAGGCAGTGGATATCGCCCACAAGGCGGGCTACCGGGCCGTGATGAGCCACCGTTCGGGCGAGACAGAAGATTCCACGATTGCCGACCTGGCCGTTGCAACCAATTGCGGGCAGATCAAGACAGGCTCCCTCTCCCGCTCCGACCGGTTAGCCAAGTACAATCAATTGCTTAGGATTGAAGAGCAATTGGGCGCGGCCGCGCGGTTTGCGGGGCGTACAGCGGTCTTGCGCTAGTATTTCTCAAAAACTAAAATCAGCCACTTTAATTATACTTTATGGTTAATTTTGTGGCTAACGAAACGCCCCCGCCGCCGGCGGACGATCATACGCTGACATTCGAACAGCAACTGGCCAAGCTTGATGCTTTGCTGGCCAATATCGACACGTCTGCAAACAGTGCGGCGCCCGGCGCCGAGGAAATGGCGCGCGCGGGCAGCGCGATTACCGATCCTGCCGATGATGGCGAGACAACAGAATTAGCCACGCTGAATTATTACCTGCATTCGCCCTATTACGATTTTTCGCTGGCCGGTTTTATCAGCACCCATGATTTGGGCCGTATCAGCATCAAGGTGCCAGCCGCGATGCTGGATGAAGTCACCCACAAGCTGACCGGGCAACTGCCGCTGACGCCAGCAGAATACATGTTCGTTGAATCCACCCAGTATTATCTGGATCTGTTGCAGGACATGCTGATGAAAAGCGACATCATTCCCGATGAACTGTTTGCAGTGGGCCCGAGCGCCCTTGAGCAGAAGATTGTGGAAGAAACCCATAGCCGTTTTGTTATCGCGGGCGCCAACCATGCCAACCACGAGACCAAAAACCCTTATATTTTAACGCTGCATGTTGAGGTCAGTAAGGACCTGAAAGCCGGCACGGAACGGTTTAACGACACCATGCTGGGCCTGATGCGCCTGTTTGGCGTGGATGCGCTGTATTACCGCCATGAAAATGTGGCCGCGCTCGATATTGATCCCGAAGGCCCCAGCTATGCGTATGAAAGCCGCGGCAGACGGGGCCGCAAGAAAAGCGCACGCTTAACCGGCGAGATCATGCCCGCGGACAACCCGGAAGTTTTCAGGCTTTTACAGCGTTCCGACCTGCCGCCGCAGCCCAGCGGCAATGTCACGCTTATGGCCGAACGGCCCGTGCACGCCCAGAATCTCCTCAGCTACTTCCAGCCTGAGACCTGAGGCGCTGCCTTCTTTGAATCCTCGCTTAACTGAAAATTTACAGCTATATTCGTAGGGTAACGGTTTC
The DNA here is from genome assembly GCA_048498415.1 of Pseudomonadota bacterium. GTDB lineage: Bacteria > Pseudomonadota > Alphaproteobacteria > UBA9219 > RGZA01 > JBEHYA01. The sequence continues at coordinate 2,044 of JBEHYA010000123.1, read as the reverse complement.
GATTCCCCGCTGTTTTCTTCGCTTATGCCCGCAACGCACGCCGAACCTTTTTTTACCGCCGACCGGCTCTGGCAATGGACGCTTTCCGCGTTCTGTGCGCTGCTGTTTGTGTATTTCATCATGCACAGCATTATGGGCGATAACGGTTTGCTGAAAATGTCGGCGCTCTCTAGCCAAGTCAAAGTCGCCAAGCTGCAGTTGCAGGATCTGCAAAAGGATCGCGCCGCAATGGAAACCCGCGCCAAGCTGCTGCGGCCCGACAGTTTAGATTTGGATATGCTGGACGAACGCGCGCGCGCGATGCTGGGTTATACGAAGCCCAACGAATACGTCATTTATTACGACAAGAAAAAATAAAACGTTTTAGTTGTGAGGGATAACCTGTTTCACGCCGGTGATCAGGCGAAGCATGCGGCTTTCTTCACGGCGCACGCCGATATTATGCGCCACCTGTTCCGGTGTGTAGCCAACTTCTATGGGACGGCGCACCAGCGGCGTACGTTGCGTTTCAGGAGTGCCAGCAAGCACGACGCCGACGATGTTTGTTGCGCTTCCACACACGCGGGCTTTCGTGACGGTAAAATCAAAGCCTAAGCGCGTTACATAGCCAGGCACAGGTTCGGGTATTGCGCCCATGGATCGCTCCAGCCACCCGCAGGGGATATAGACTTCCGTGCCTTCCTGCCGAATGGCCGCGCCGGGTTGATAGACATCAAAGCTGGGCATCATAATCCGTATTCCTTTTGCAAATAAGCCTTCTTAAAAAATTACCGCGCGTCGCGCGCAGGGGTTTTAAATCGCTATATCCGTCCTGATATCCTTCAACCACTTCGCCTTCAATTTGCGCGAAGGTTTTATCGGTGAGGCCAAGGGGTGTTTCTGTATGCGCCGGCTTTGCCTCAACGCGAGGCGTATCGTCAAATTCCGGTAAGCCAAAATCAATATCCGTGATCTTACGATGGCGCAAGAAACCCATACCGCTACTCAGGACCTCAAATTATTCTTTCACGAAGCATAAACCAAGCCGGCTAAAAACAATGTGATTTTCTATGTTGCAGTGCACAGTTATGTTGCGCCTGCACGATGATTTGCCGGGTTTATGCCATGAAATATAGGGCTTTTTGGGGTAGGTTTGGGGCCGCTCGTTTTACTTGTCATAAGGCTCTGAACGGAGTACCCAGCACAGCGCGAAAGCGGCATGAAACATGAATCGTTTTAGGCCCTGTCCCGCCCTTCGAGGAGAATAAAAGTGATGGCTTCCAAGCCCGCGAAAGCGAAGACCGATACCGGCCATAATGTGGTGAGCGAACTGAACGCGGAACCCACGAATGCGGAAATGAAGAAAATGTTCCGCGACATGCTGCTTATCCGCCGCTTTGAAGAAAAGGCCGGCCAGCTGTACGGCATGGGCCTGATTGGTGGTTTCTGCCATTTGTACATTGGCCAGGAAGCGGTTGTTGTGGGCCTGCAGTCGGTGCAGAAGCCGCAGGATACGATTATTACCTCGTACCGCGACCACGGCCATATGCTGGCCAGCGGCATGGAAAGCCGCGGCGTGATGGCGGAATTGACAGGCCGCGAAGGCGGTTATTCGCGCGGCAAAGGCGGCTCGATGCACATGTTCAGCCGCGAAAAGAATTTCTTCGGTGGCCACGGCATTGTGGGCGCGCAGGCGCCGATTGGTACCGGCCTGGCGTTTGGCCATAAGTATAAGAAAGACGGCGGTTTGTGCATGGCCTATATGGGCGACGGCGCCGTGAACCAGGGCCAGGTGTATGAAAGCTTTAACATGGCCGCGCTGTGGAAGCTGCCGGTTGTGTATGTGATTGAGAACAACAAATATTCGATGGGCACCAGCCAGAAGCGCCACGCGGCGGGCGAACTGTATAAGCGCGGCGAAGCCTATGGCATTCCCGGCCGTCAGGTGGACGGCATGGATGTGCTGGCGGTGCGCGCGGCGGGTATGGAAGCCCTGGAATATGTGCGCGGCGGCAACGGCCCGATTGTTTTGCTCAAGCAATAGTAATAGTCCTGCCGTCCAATA
>JBEHYA010000122.1:0-4510 GCA_048498415.1 Pseudomonadota bacterium | reverse complement strand
GCCTGGCCCAGCTCTCGGCCGCATTCTCCACGCAGGAATATGCGTATAACCCGGCCAGCGCCAACCAGCGCTTCACGCTCTGGATCACGCCGCGCACGGATGCCAGCAAGACCCTGTGTGCGGAATGACGGCTTTGCTGCCCATGCTTGATGGCGCCTATGCGCCCTATCTGCCGGGTTTTGTTCTCTTTATTCTGCTGTTTGTCGCCGCGTGGGATGCCCGAACCGGCATTGTTCCCGATAGCCCCATGGCGATTGGCGCGCTTGTCATGTTTATCGGCCGTTTCACTGCGAATGGCTGGCAGGATGCCTATGCCGCGTTCGGCTGGGCGCTCCTCACCTGGATCATTATCTTTGCGATTAACGAAATCTGGTATCGCTTATTTGGCAAAGACGCGGTCGGCATGGGCGATGCGAAATGGACAGCGCTGGCCGTGCTGGCGTTCGGCGGCATCCCCGCCACCTTCGCGTGGTTCGCCGGCGCGTGGATTTCGATTATCTGGATCGTGCTGTGCTATGCAACCAACCACAAAATCGCGAAAGTCTATTTTGCGCCGTTTTTATTCTGCGGCCTGCTCATCGGCCTTGCCGTCACGCGCCACGTAATCACGCTGCCGGCACCGTTTTATTTTTAGGCGTCGGCAGTTTTTTCCGCCGATTTGCCGATGCCCGACGGAATGCCGCGAACCGGCTTCATATACAGAAGAAGCGACGACGCCACATAGATCGACGAGAACGTGCCGATGATAATGCCCCACATAATGGCAACCGAGAAATTATAAAGCGCCGCGCCGCCCAGCAGCACCAGCGGCAGAATCACCACCAGCGTGGTCAGCGACGTCATCAGCGTGCGTGACAGCGTCTGGTTGGTGGCATCATTGATAATCTCGCGCATCGTCGCCGACTTGTTTTTGCGTAAATTCTCGCGGATGCGGTCGAACACCACCACCGTATCATTCAGCGAATAGCCCGCCAGCGTGAGGAGGGCAGCCACGGCCGTTAAATCGAAATCCATCTGCAACGCGCAATAAAGCCCCGCCGTCACGAACACGTCGTGGAACGTGGCCACCAATGCCGCCACGCCGAACTGCCATTCAAACCGCCACGCCACATAGGCGCCGACCGCCAGCATGGCCAGCAGCAGCGCAACAATCGCGGCATGCCGCAATTCCTGGCCCACGCGCGGGCCCACCACTTCAACGCGGCGGAATTCGTAACCCGTACCCAGCGTGTCGCGCACTTTGGCAACAGCCGCGTTCTGTTCCGCCTCGCCGCCTTCCTGGCGCTGCACGCGCAGCAGAATATCGTTCTTGTCGTCCTTGCCGCCGAATTCCTGTAGTTCCACATGGCCCAGCGACAGCGCATTCAGTTCTTCGCGCAGCTTGCTGACATCAATGGCCGTGGTGGAACGCGCTTCGATCAGAATACCGCCCTTGAAATCGGTGCCGAAGTTGAAGCCCGGCTTGAACAGCAGCACAATCGTGGCCACCACCATCAGCGCCGTGATGGTAAAGGCAAGGCCCCGCCATTTGACGAAATCAAGATGGGTTTCTTCCGGGAACAGGCGAATGGGAAAGCGCATGAAAACTCTTTGCTAAACGTGAAGCCCCCGAAAATAAAGCAAAAGCCACGCGAAGCAAGCCACTTTATTCCCCTCCCGCCGGGAGGGGTCAGGGGCGGGAAAGGCCTATCAGTACAGCATATTTGTATAATGGAGAGGATGTTCCCTCCCCAACCCCTCCCGGAGGGAGGGGCTTAAGAAATCACGCAAACGTCTTGGTTGTTTTCTCATCGCGGCGCACTTCGACGATGCGGTGGTTATTGGTATCGCTGATCAGAATCCGGTTTTTGCCATCAACCGCCAAACCCGCGGGTTCCGCGAAGGGCAGGCACACCGGGTCTTCGCAGTTCCACGCGTTATCATCCAGATCGCTGATGGTTTTCTTGTCCAGGTCAATCAGGCGAATGGCGTTGTTATAGCTATCGGCCACCACCAGTTGCTTGTCGTTCAGCACCTGCACATCCAGCGCGTGTTGCAGGCGGCCGTCTTCCAGCTTACCGTTCACATGGCCGAAATCGAACAGGCCTTCACCCACTAACGTATGAATGCTGGCGTCCTTCATATCCATATACCGCACGCTCGATGTCTCGCTGTCAGCAAAATATAAGCGGTTGCCATCGGGGCTGAGCGCAAGGCCGCTGGGCTGCGCAAGTTCTGCCATCAGCACATTGCCATCGGTCAAATTCTCGCCGCCATTCCCCGCCACCACGCGCGTGACATTCATATCCAGATCAATCGCGCCCAATTGGTGCGTGCCGGCATTGGCATAAAACAGATAATTGTTTTTAAGCGCCAGATCCCACGGGCTGGCCAGCGCCCGGCCCTTGGCTTTCTCAAACTGGTTGACCAAAATCATCCCGCGCTCGCCGTTTCCCGCCAGCGTGGTAACTTCCTGCGTGGTGCGGTCGATGGCGCGGATGGCGTGGTTATTGGTATCGGCCACATAAATAAACGCACTGTCCGCAATCGCGCTTTGCGGCATGTTAAAGCGCGCTTTATCCGCCGGGCCATCCAAATGGCCTGCCACGCCGCTGCCAAAACGCATGGCTTCCGTGCCGTCATCCTTTAGCACCACAATCTGGTTATGCCCGCTATCGGCGACCAGCCAGCGCTTTTCATCGCCCGGCAAGCGACGGATTTTGCCCGGAAACCGCAGCGTGGTCTTCGGCGCCTCCGGCACTTTAATATCGAGGCTGTGCGGATGCAGCGCGTCTTCATCCTCATATTTTTCAATCAGGTCGCGAATGGCATTCAATAAATGCAGTGGCTCCGGCTCGCCGGGTTGTTTGCCGATCACGCGGCCATTGGGGTCGATGATCACAAGCGTGGGCCACGCATGCACATCAAACTGCTTCCATAAAATATAATTGGGATCGTGGATGACGGGGTGCTTGATGTTATAGCGCGCCATCGCGCTTTCCACATTCCGCGCGTCGCGCTCCGCCGCGAATTTGGGCGAGTGCACGCCGATGACCGCAACTTCCCCCGGAAACGCATCTTCAATTTTCTGCAAGGTGGGCAACACATGCATGCAGTTGATGCAGCAGAACGTCCAGAAATCGAGAATGACGATGCGGCCCTTTAAATCGCTAAGCGACAGCGGGTGCGCCGCGTTCAGCCAGGTAAGGCCCGGCTGGTTGATCTCCGGCGCATGAATGAAAGTCTCGAAATCGGCCATAATCATTTAGATATAGGCTGTTTACGATTATTCAAGCATCTTTTGCAAAGCTAGCCGGCCCTGTAACGAAAGCCGCATGAATACATTGCTTGATCAGTTGAAAAGCCAGGGCCTCTGCGCCACCACCCGCGAAGCGGTGGATTTCGTGCATTTGCTCTCGGCCGAACGCGCCGCCCGCGGCGGCTTTTATGCCACCCGCGTCGGGTTCGTCGGCGTCAATGACAAGGGCCTGCGCTTTGCTCGCACGCATAACGGCTTTCCCGTGAATGTGCATGAAACACGCGAGCGCTGGAGCAAGACGCAGAAAGATTTCTATCACCACCACGCCGAATGCGCCGGCATTTTCTACGCCGCCCGCATGGGCTACGCTACCAAGGGCGCGACCGGCTACATCACCCATCCGCCATGCCCCGGCTGCATGCGCGTGTTAATTGCCAGCGGCTTCGCCCGCATCGTGTTCTCCGAGCAATCTTTACTCGAACGCCACGACTGGCGCGACGATATGGTGAAAAGCTTTGCGCTCGCGCAAGCCCACCACATGAAGATCGCGATTTATCAGGATACCGAAAAAACCCTGCCCGCCGCCGATCTCACCCGCACCGAACTGGAACTTAAAAAGGTCTATGACGAATTAGTGCCTCAGGCCCGCTGGTCATCCGGCGACCGCAGCGCCATTAGCCTGCCCGCCAAACCGGAAAGCCCGGACTGGGTGGATCATCCCGTGGTGGCCGCGCTACTAAAAGCCGCCGCCGTTGGCAAAGCGCTGGCAGGCAAAGCAATTATCATGGATTACCTGCCGGAATGCCGCGCCGCGACCGCCATTATTCAGGCGGGCCTGTCCCGCGTCGTGGTGGTGGAACCGGAACCCGACCGCGTCGATGCGCGCTGGGCTGTGAATGGCGAACTTGAAATCGCGCGGCAGATACTGGAAGGCGATGCCCGCACGCCGATTGAAGTGCTGGCCGGCGCCCAGAATCTGCCGGAAACGCTTGATGCGACCCGGGGCGGCATTACAATACCCGGCGTCACCCTCATTCGGCTTTAAGAATGCCCGCAACTTTTCCGCTCCGTGAAACCGTCAAAGCCGCTTACGGCGATGTGCTGGGCGATTTCAAAACATTTCTGCGCGTCACCGCGCTGATCTGGCTGGCGCTCGTTCTGCTCGTGCAGCTGCCAAGCGAATACATCAATACCCGCGCGGCGGCTGAAATGCACCCCACGGCAGTGGCCAACGAAACCCCGGCCGAAGGCGCTTCCATGAGCGTGTCCGCC
>JBEHYA010000121.1:0-4513 GCA_048498415.1 Pseudomonadota bacterium | reverse complement strand
AAGACAAAATCTTTGTTTAATGGCCTATCGTGGATCCCGGCCTTCGCCGGGATGACAATTATTTGGCAATCTCCGCGACATCGCCGTTCTTCCATTCATAGACATGATATTTAAAGTCGTTCACGTCGCCCTTGCCGTCAAAACTGAGCGTGCCCAGCATGCTGGGGAACTTGCCGGTGCGGAGCGCCGCAATAATCGCATCCTTGTTCGTAGAGCCCGCCTGCTTGATGGCTTCCGCCATCGTCTGCACGGCGGCGTAGGCGTAATAGGTATAGATGCCAATTGATTTGGTCTCGGCATGCAGTTTTTCAACCAGCTTTTTACCCTGTTCCGTGCTGGCGGGATTAAATAGGCCGGTCTGCTTTACGCCATCGGCGGCCGGGCCGGCAATTTTTGCAAATTCCGGAGTCTGGATCGGATCGCCGCCGAAGAATTCACCCGTAAACCCTTGCTCACGCGCCTGGCGTACCAGTAATGCGGCTTCGGCCACATACAAACCCATCACCACCACATTTACATTCTGCGTTTTCAGCTTGGTGATAAGCGATGAAAAATCTTTTTGCCCAGACGTGATACTGTCGCGCACCGTCACGGCATAGCCGCCGGCGCCAAAACCCATGGCCGCCATATCTGCAAATGCCAGACCCCAGCTGCCCTTATCATCCAGCACGGCGATTTTGGCATCCTTATTGTGGTGGGCCATAATGTAAACCACTAAATCCGGCGCCTGCCGGTCATCGCGGCCGACGAGACGAAACAGATGCTTCCAGCCGCTTTCGGTAATGGCAGTGTTGGAAGAAAACGTGAGCTGCGGCAGGCCCGCTTCCCCATAAATCGGCGCGGCGGCGAGCGTGGCCGCAGAGCACAAATGCCCGATCACCGCCACCGGCGGCTTGGCTACAACCTTGTTGGCAACGCTGGTCGCCTGCGTGGCATTGCATGCGTCGTCTTCATAGCTAATGGCCAGCTTATCGTTCAGCAAACCGCTGGCATTAATTTCCGCGACCGCCGCATTGGCGCCGGATTGCAATTCATCGCCCTGGGCGGCCATGCTGCCGCTCAAGGGGCCCACCAGCGTCAGTTTGATTTCGGCATGTGCCATAACAGGTAACAGCAGGCCCAATACCATAAGGGCGGGGGGCAGGCGCTTGACCCATTGTCTGCGCACAAAACGCAAAGCCAGCGTGGAAAGCAAAAAGCCGATCACCGGCACAATCGAATGCAGCCACGCGCCTTCATGGCCCAGCACCATCAGCGTGCAGCTGACCACCACATAGGTGACCAGGGCAACGCCCGCGCGGCGGGTCCAGCTGGTTTCCCAGCGTTTATCGAGTTCTACGCGCGCGTTGCGTTCCTCGATGCGGCGAAGCCGCTCTTCAATGCTGTCGGTCATTAGACGAATAAACGAATGGGTTCTTCGATCAGTTTACGGAAGGTGGTCAGGAATTCCGCGCCCACCGCGCCATCCACCACGCGGTGATCGACGGAAAGCGTGCAGCTCATCATGGTGGCAATGGCCAGCTGGCCGTCTTTCACAATCGGCCGCTGTTCGCCGGCGCCCACCGCCAAAATCGCACCCTGCGGCGGGTTGATGATGGCCGAGAATTCCTTGATGCCGTACATGCCCAAATTCGAAATGCTAAAGCCGCCGCCCTGGAATTCTTCCGGCTTCAGCTTGTTATCGCGCGCGCGTGCGGCCAGATCTTTCATCTGGCGGGAAATCTGCTGAATGGATATCTGATCGGCTTTTTTGATGATTGGCGTAATCAAGCCGTTTGGCGTTGCCACCGCGACCGACACATCCACGTTCTTGTACATTAAAATGCCTTCTTCGGCCCACGAGGCATTGGCCGCCGGCACCATGCGCAGGCCCACCGCCACGGCTTTGATCACAAAATCATTCACCGAAACCTTGGCATCCGTCGTCTCGTTCAATTGCTTACGCAGTTCCAGCAGGCGGTCGATCGCACAATCCACCGTGAGATAGAAATGCGGCACCGTCTGCTTGGCTTCCGTCAGGCGCTTGGCGATCACCTTGCGCGTCATGCTGTTGGGAATAAGTTCGAATTCCATGCCCAACTTGGTCGCGTAATCAATCGCGTTAATTCCCTGCGGCATCGAAGCACCGCCGCCTGCTGCGGGCCGCTGACCGCCGCCCGACTTCATGGCCTTCTCAATATCTTCCTTGATGATACGGCCATTGGGGCCGGAACCCGCAACGCTCTTTAAATTAATGTTGTTCTGTTCCGCCAGACGCTTGGCCAAGGGCGAAGCAAACACGCGTGCGCCGTTGTTTGAAGGTGCATGGCTTACAGCAGGCGCTGCCGCCACAACCGGCGCCGCTTTGCTTGAATCATTGGCAGGCGCCGCGGCTTTGGGGGTGGGGGCGTTGCCCGTAAAATTCGCCGGCACTTCCTTCTCGCCTTCTTCCAGCAGCACGGCGATCAGCTGGTTCACCTTCACGCCCTGCGTGCCGGCCGGCACCAGAATTTTACCGATGCGGCCTTCATCCACGGCTTCCACCTCCATGGTGGCTTTATCGGTCTCGATCTCGGCAATCACGTCGCCGGGCTTGACCATGTCGCCTTCCTTCTTCGACCATTTGGCAAGGTTGCCTTCGGTCATGGTGGGCGATAGGGCGGGCATCAAAATCTGAATAGGCATAATTGGTTTCTCGGTTTCTTGGTTTCTCGGTTTCTTTCAGCTGCCAAATGGAAACTCAGCAACTTAGAAACCTAGCAACTAATTTTTATAACAAACCTTCTTGGCCGCTTCGACGATATCGGCCACCTGCGGCAGCGCCAGTTTCTCAAGGTTGGCGGCATAGGGCAGCGGCACGTCCTTGGCACACACGCGCGCCATCGGCGCATCCAGATAATCGAACGCATGTTCCATCATCAACGCGGCGATTTCCGAGCCCATGCCCGCCACCGGCCAGCCTTCTTCAGCCGAAACCAGGCGGTTGGTCTTCTTGACCGATTCAACAATCGTGTCGGTATCGAGGGGGCGCAGGGTACGCAGATTAATGACTTCCGCCTCAATGCCTTCCGCCGCTAATTGTTCAGCCGCCTGCAACGCCTTGCCGACCATGATGGAGAACGCCGTGATCGTCACATCCTTGCCTTCGCGCATCACCAGCGCCTTGCCGATGGGCACGATAAAATCCTTATCGTCCGGCACATCAAAGGTCTGGCCATAAAGAATTTCGTTCTCCAGGCAAATGACCGGGTTCGGGTCGCGGATCGCGGCCTTGATCAACCCCTTCGCATCCGCCGCGCTATAGGGCGAAATCACTTTAAGGCCCGGAATATGCGCATACCACGAAGCAAAGCACTGGCTATGCTGCGCGGCCACACGTGCCGCCGCGCCATTGGGGCCACGGAAGACAATCGGGCAACCCATCTGGCCACCCGACATATATAAAGTCTTGGCGGCGGAGTTAATAATCTGATCCATCGCCTGCATGCCGAAATTCATGGTCATGAATTCCACAACGGGGCGCAGGCCAGAGAACGCGGCACCAACGCCCAAACCAGCAAAGCCATGCTCGGTAATGGGCGTATCAATCACGCGGGTATCGCCGAATTCCTGCAGCAAACCTTGCGTGACCTTATACGCACCCTGATATTCCGCGACTTCTTCACCCATGATGAACACGGTGCTGTCGCGGCGCATTTCTTCCGCCATGCCATCGCGCAACGCTTCACGCACCGTCTGCTTGATGAACGACGTGTATTCTTTTTCCACATACTGCGCGGCGGGTGTGGCCTGCGCCGGCGACTGCGGCACGCAGGAAGGGTTCACAAACGGCGCCTCGGCATGCACTTTGCCATTCGCGGCACCGTTGGCATGACCATTCGCATGGCCGTTTGATTTAGCCGGCGCGGCATCTTCATCCTCGCCAATCAATTGCGCGATCGGCGTATTCACCTTCACGCCTTCCGTGCCAGCGGGAATTAAAATCTTGGTCAGCTTGCCTTCATCCACGGCTTCCACTTCCATGGTGGCCTTATCGGTCTCGATCTCGGCCAGCACCATGCCGGCTTTAATCTCGTCGCCTTCCTTCTTCAGCCAGCGCGAAAGCTTGCCTTCGGTCATGGTGGGCGATAGGGCGGGCATCAAAATCTCGGTCATATCACTGTTCCTTAAGCTTCAACCAATACATCCGTCCATAGCTCGGCAGGCGCGGGCTCGGGCGATGCTTGCGAGAAATCCGCCGCGTCATTCACGATCACGCGGATTTCCTTCTCGATTTCCTTGATGTTTTCTTCCGTGAGAATGTTCTTGCCCGAAAGCACCTTCTTCAGGTTCTCAATCGGGTCATGCGTCTCGCGCATCTGTTCCACTTCTTCCTTGGTGCGGTACTTGGCCGGGTCCGACATCGAATGGCCGCGATAACGGTAGGTCATCATTTCCAAAACAATCGGGCCGTTGCCGCCGCGCACATATTCCAGGGCTTCCATACCCGCCGCGCGCACCGCCAGCACATCCATGCCGTCCACCTGACGGCCGG
>JBEHYA010000120.1:0-4580 GCA_048498415.1 Pseudomonadota bacterium | reverse complement strand
TGCCCCTCGTCTGCCGATTAGAGGGCACCAACGCCCAGATGGGTAAGGACATTTTGGCCAAATCGGGCCTCGCCATCACGTCGGCTGATAACCTCGCCGATGCCGGCAAGAAAGTTGTCGCCACGCTTAAAAAGCAAGCCGCTTAAAGATAAAGGAATAAAACAATGGCTGTTCTCGTCAATAAAAACACCAAAGTGATCTGCCAGGGCTTTACCGGCGCACAAGGCACCTTCCATTCGGAGCAAGCCATCAAGTATGGCACCAAAATGGTTGGCGGCGTGACGCCCGGCAAAGGCGGCACTCAGCATCTCGATCTCCCGGTTTTTGATACCGTGGATGAAGCCGTCAAAAAAACCGGCGCGGATGCCTCCGTGATCTACGTGCCGCCCCCGTTCGCGGCCGATGCGATTTTAGAAGCCATCGATGCCAAGCTGCCTTTGGTCATCTGCATCACCGAAGGCATTCCCGTGCTCGATATGGTGCGCGTCAAACGTGCGCTTGCTAACAGCAACACCCGCCTGATCGGCCCCAATTGCCCCGGCGTGATCACGCCGGGCGAATGCAAGATCGGCATTATGCCAGGCCATATTCACCAGCGTGGTTCCGTTGGCATCGTCTCGCGCTCCGGCACGCTCACCTATGAAGCCGTGGCGCAGACCACCGCAGCCGGCCTCGGCCAGACCACCTGCATCGGCATTGGCGGCGATCCCGTGAACGGCACCAACTTCATCGACGCTTTAGATATGTTCCTGCGCGATGACGAAACCAAGGCCATCATCATGATCGGCGAAATCGGCGGCAGCGCCGAAGAAGAAGCCGCCGCTTTCATCAAGGCCAGCAAGGTCAAGAAACCTATTGCCGGCTTTATCGCGGGCGTGACTGCACCGCCGGGCCGCCGCATGGGTCATGCCGGCGCGATTGTGTCGGGCGGTCAGGGTACCGCACAGGGCAAGATGGAAGCCATGCGCTCGGCGGGCTTTGTCGTCACCGACAATCCCTCCAGCCTCGGCCTCGCCGTGCAGGAAGCAATCAAGAAAGCGGCCTAATACAGATATTATTCGCTAAAAAAGCCCCGGTTTTACCGGGGCTTTTTTGTTAACTAAGCGAGAAACTATTTCCACCCATACAGCGCGGCTATGATGCAGAACCATAAACGGAGCTGCGGCATGCCTATTGAAACCGTCATCATCAAACGCGATCTCGAAAGCGGGGTGGTGATCGAAGAAAGCTATACCGTTGACGACAAACAACACCGCGACCCAAAAGCTGGGCCATCCCATATCATGCGCGATGCTAAAACCGGGCACGTTACACTCGAATCCTACATGACGCATGATGAATTCCATCGCCCGTATGAAGATGGCCCCGCCTATAGCGAATACGACGCCGACGGTAACGTTGGTCACCAAGCTTATTACTTGAATGGCAAAATCCATCGGCCTTCGATGGTTGGGCCAGCTGTGGTTTATTACGATGAAGCATCCGGGAAAATGCACTCGGAGACCTATTATCGGAATGGCGCGAAACACCGCAGCACAAAAGAAGGCCCCGCGGACATTGCATACGACATCACAACCGGCGTGACGACCGAAGAAGCGTATTGGGTGAACGGCGTCTATCACCGCCCACCGGCGGAAGGCCCTGCTTACATCAAACGCAATGCCCAGACGGGCGCTGTGGAAGAGCAATCCTATTATTTCCACGGCGAGGAAATTTCTGCGCGCCCAAACGACAAAAAATTCAAACCCGCCAAACCGCAAACGCCGCAACAGGGCTAAGCGCTATTCCTTACGCAACAGTTCCAGCAACACATGGTCTTTCCACTTGCCGCCGATCTGCATGTAGCTTTTCGATAAACCAATCTCGCGAAAGCCTGCGCCGCGCAGAATTTTCAGGCTCGCTTCATTCCCCGGCAGGCAGCTGGCTTCCACGCGCATCAGGCGCAGCTGAATAAAGGCAAATTCCAGCGCGGGCTTGATGGCTTCCCGCATAAATCCCTGCCCCACATACGGCAAACCCATCCAATAGCCAAGCGTCGCCGCCGCGGTGGAATTGCGCCGCACCTCGTTGAACGAAATGCCGCCCAGCAGCGCGCCGCTTTTCTTATCAAAAATCATCAGGGAATATTCGCGGTCCTGCTGCCAGCGGCGCATCAGCCTTCGCCAGTGCCGGCCCCAGAATTGCGGCGTGGTGGAATCGCGGGGCCATTCGGGCTCGTAGGGCTGCAAAAATGCTTCGCTGGCATGGCGCAGTTGCACCCAGGCTTTGCCGTCTTCATAAAAAGGCGCCCGCAAAATCAACCGCTCGGTCTCCAGCTTTACATCCAGCCGGGCTTGCGCATAACGCTGCGGGTCGATGGTGAATAAAGCAAGCAACGCCTGAAAAGTGGGAACGCGCATCAGCGCCTCATACGGCAAAGCGGCGGGCAATCGCATCGCCATCCGGTACGTTGTGCAACGGCCCGACAAAACCCGTGACCGGGGCCTGAGCCAGAATATGCCGCATCACGCGCTTGATATCATCAATCGTCACACGGTCGATTTTCTCGATAATCTCAGGGTTATCAATGCGGCGCTGATACATCAGCTGATTGTAAGCCAGCTTCTCCGCCCGCGCCATCGTGCTTTCCTGCGCCATGAAAAGCGACGCCCGCAGCTGCGTTTTGGCGCGGCGAAGTTCTTCTTCGCTCACATGATCAAGCACCAGCTTCATTTGTTCCGCCACAACCGGCAGCAACTCGCCGACGCGGCTGGGATCGGTACCCGCATAAATGCCGAACTGCCCCACATCGGAATACGCCGACATGAACGAATAAATGCTGTAAACCAGCCCGCGCTTCTCACGTACTTCCTGAAACAGCCGCGACGACATACCGCCGCCCAATAACGTTGAGAGCACCGAGAGCGCAAAATAATCCGGGTGATGATACGAAACGCCGTTGAACGACAGCAGCGCGTGCAGCTGTTCAATCTCCCGTTCCTCCCGCGCATCGCCGCTAGTGAACGCCGCGGTGTCACCGCGCACTTTTGATTCCTTGGGCAGTTCGCTGCAGAACTTATTCGCCAAATCCACAATCTGGTCGTGATTGATGGCGCCGGCCGCCGCAAAAACAATCTGCGGGGCCGCATAATTGGTGCCGATATAATCCAGCATCGCCTGCCGCGGCATGTTTTTAATGAGATCCACCGTGCCCAGAATGGGCCGGCCCAGGCCGCTATCCGGGTAGCTCACCGATTGCACATGATCGAAAATAATATCATCCGGCTGGTCCATCGACTGGCCGATTTCCTGAATGATCACGCCGCGTTCTTTTTCCAGTTCGCCAATATCCAGCTGCGCGTTCTGCAGCATGTCGCACAGAATATCGGCGGCCAGCGCCGCATCCTGCCGCAGTACCTTGGCATGATACGCGGTGACTTCGCGCGTGGTATAGGCGTTCAGATGCGCGCCCACATCTTCCATCTGCGCCGAAATATCAAACGCGCTGCGCCGCTTGGTGCCCTTGAACAGCATGTGTTCCACTAAATGCGCCACGCCATTATTCACCGGGTCTTCATGGCGCGTGCCCACGCCAATCCATAGGCCCAGCGACACAGACTCAACGCCCTCCATCGCATCCGTCGTGACGCGAAGACCATTATCAAGGGTGGTTAGCTGCACAGGCATAGGGGCTCACGCATTAATGAGGGAAATCAAAGCATTATAATCATTGGCAAGGCGCGTAAAGCGCTCTTTGCGTTCATATAGGCCATTGAGGCGCGGCGGCAATTGCGCTTTCTGCCCCGTCGCTTTTTCAACCGTTTCCGGAAACTTCGCAGGATGCGCGCAGGCCAACGCAATCACATTGCCTTTTAATGTGTCTTGCAGTTGCCGCGCCGCATGCAGCCCCACCGCCGTGTGCGGGTCGATAAGCTCGCCATTCTCGCGCCACAGCGCCTGCATAGTGGCTATCGTCTTCGCATCATCCACCGCCACCGCCGTGAAATCGTCGCGCAAGCGTTCCACGCGCTCGGGCGAAAGCTTGTATTCCTTCGCGCCCTGCAATTCCCGCATCAGCATGGAAAGCGCAGCGGGGTTACGGTCCATAAGTTCAAACACATAACGCTCGGCGTTGCTCGCAATCTGAATATCCATGCTGGGGCTAAGCGTGGGTTGCGCCGCACTCGGGCGCATCACGCCTTCATTCACAAAACGCACCAGACTGTCGTTGCTGTTGGTCGCGATCACCAGCTTATCCACCGGTAAACCCATCCGCTTGGCGGCATAGCCGGCATAGATATTGCCAAAATTACCCGTAGGCACCACGAAGTTGACCGGCGCATCTAAAGCGCCTGCCTTCAGCCCGGCATAAAAATAATACACCATCTGCGCGACAAGCCGCGCCCAGTTGATGGAGTTCACCGCCGTGAGATGGTTCTTCGCGCGCTGCGCCGGGTCGTTAAACAGCTGCTTCACCAGCGCCTGACAATCATCAAAGCTGCCATCTACGGCAACCGCATGCACATTATCGCCTTCCACCGTCGTCATCTGCCGGCGCTGCACCTCGGAAGGCCGGCCATGCGGATAAAGAATGAATACGC
>JBEHYA010000119.1:0-4587 GCA_048498415.1 Pseudomonadota bacterium | reverse complement strand
CAAATCCGCGCCTTCCTCATGGCGCGTGTCTATAAGCACCCCAATGTAAAGCAAATGACGGAGCGCGCCGCGAAGGTGGTCAGCAAGCTCTACGAACACCACTTCAACCAGCCCGAAAGCCTGCCGCCCGAATGGTTCGCGGATATCAAGGATGTAAACGATAAGCCCGCGCTAGCCCGCCACGTCGCCGATTATGTGGCCGGCATGACGGATCGCTATGCCGAGCTGGAATACCGGCGGATATTTGGCTAAACCTCTCAGGCATCCCCGCGAAGGCGGGGATCCAGTGTGGTTTTTAGTCAGTAAACAAAGGGAAACGGGATTCCCGCTTTCGCGGGAATGCCCGAAAAAGGGCTTTTTTCTTTGTTTTATAGACAAAATCCCTATATAAAACGCCACCATGTCGATTTATCAAACCACCCGGAATTTACTCGAAAAAACCTTAGCGAAAGTTGCCGCCGAGCAGGGCTGGCAATTGCCCAGCCCGCTGCCGGCCATCACCATTGAAGCACCGCGCGATCCCAAGCATGGCGACATCGCAACTAACATCGCCATGACGCTGGCAAAAGCCGTGGGCAAACCGCCGCGCGCCATTGCCGATATTCTTGCCGCCGCCTTGAAAACCGATGCCGCGTATTCGGGCGTTGAAGTCGCGGGCCCCGGTTTCATCAATCTCCGCCTGTCGCCGAAAATCTGGCAGCAGCAGCTGCAGCACATCTTGCAGTCGGGCACGCATTACGGCGATAGCCAGATGGGGAAGGGGGAGAAGGTTCTTATCGAATACGTCTCCGCCAATCCCACCGGCCCGATGCACGCCGGCCATGTGCGCGGCGCGGTGTTTGGCGATGCGCTGGCCTCACTCCTCGATAAGGTCGGCTTCAAAGTTACGCGCGAATATTACTTCAACGATGCCGGCACGCAGGTTGATGTGCTGGCGCGCACCGTATACTTACGTTACCGCGAAGCGCTGGGTGAACAAATCGGCGAAATTCCCGCCGGCCTTTATCCTGGCGAATATCTGAAACCGGTTGCCGAAAAACTGGTGAAACGCGACGGCGAAAAATGGATCGGCCAGTCGGAAGCCGAATGGCTCCCCGCCATCCGTGAATTTGCCGTCGCCGAGATGATGCAGGGCATCCGCGATGATCTGGCCCTCATCGGCATCAAGCACGAAGTGTTTAGCAACGAGCGCGAATACATCGCCAACGGTACGCTCGAAAAAGTTTTCCAGTTTCTGCAGAACAAAGGGCTGATCTATCAGGGCACGCTGCCGCCGCCGCGCGGCAAGGAAATGGAAGACTGGGAACCGCACGAGCTCACGCTGTTCCGTTCCAGCCAGTTCGGCGATAACAGCGACCGCCCGCTCAAAAAGCGCGATGGCACATGGGCGTATATTATGCCCGATCTCGCCTACCACTACGATAAAATCCAGCGCGGGTTTAACTATATGATCAACGTGCTGGGCGCCGATCATGGCGGCTATCTTGAACGCATGCGCCCCGCCATCGCCGCATTCTCCGACGGCAAAGCAAAGCTTGATGCGTTGTTCTGCCAGATGGTGAAGGTGTTCAACAACGGCGAACTCGTCAAACTCTCCAAGCGCTCCGGCAACATCATCACGCTGCGTGAGATGGTGGAGGAGGTGGGGGCCGATAGTGTGCGCTTCACCATTCTCACCCGCAGCGCCGACAGCCAGTTCGAATTCGATTTCGCCAAGGTGAAAGAACAATCCCGCGAGAACCCGGTATTCTACGTGCAATACGCCCACGCCCGCTGCTATTCGGTGCTGCGCCACGGGCAGGAAATGTTCCCGAATGCCAAGCTGGAAGCCGCCGATTTATCCAAGGTCGATCTTTCGCAGCTCACATCCGCTGATGATATGGCCCTTATCAAGTTCATGTGCGACTGGCCCAAGCTGGTGGAGTCGGCAGCTGAAGCCCGCGAACCGCACCGGATCAGCTTCTATCTTTACGATTTGGCCGGCCATCTGCATTCCTTCTGGAACAAGGGAAAAGACGATGCCACCTTGCGTTTTCTGATCGAAGGCAACGAAGCGTTAACCATGGCGCGATTAGCTCTTGTCAGGGCGGTTACTGTTGTGATTGCTAGTGGCCTTGCCGTCCTTGGCGTTACGCCAGTGAAAGAGATGCGCTAAAAGTTTTTGAACGGAGTTTTAGAATGTTTACTCGTAGCCGCCTTGTGGTGGGTGTAATCGCGCTTGTCGTTCTGATTGGCGGCATCTGGGCGATCACAAGCTTTTTCAATGACGATAACGGCGCGGTCGCCATGATCCAGGCCGACAACACCGCCTATAAAGTAAAGCCCACGGACGCCGGCGGCATGGAAATTCCGCATCAGGATAAAATGGTGTTTGGCGCCAACGGCAAAAGCAATGTCGAACATTTAACCCCGCCGTCCGAACAGCCCATCGATGCCATGGCGGCAAGCGAAGAAGTTGCCAGCGCTGATAACGCGCCATCGGTCGAAGCCCCGTCGCTTTCCACCGAACCCGCGCCGCCGGCAACGGCCCCTGCCAGCGCCGTGAAAACCGATAGCCCATCGGCCATGGGCCGCGTGGTACAACCCAGTGGCCGCGCAGAGCCCACGCTCGCCGCCAACGCCAAACCGGTTGAAGCCGCGCCCGCCTTCAATATGACCGGCAAAACCGATGCGCCGGCAGCCGCAACAAAGAAAATTGAATCCGTAATCCCGGCATCACCGGCTGCCCAGCCGCAGCCCGTGCCGCCGGCCACCGCCGCGAGCGCGCCAGCGGAAGCCCCGGCAGCGAGCGAAACGGCTGAACCCGCCGCCCCGCAGCCTGCCAACATGGCGATGGAACCTGCCGTAAAGGCCCCCAAACTTTCCGGCGCCCAGCGCTTCCAGCTGGCCAGCTTCAATGATTCCGTTTCGGCTAACCGCGCGGCTTCGCAGCTTGCCAAGAAGTATAATGCCGCGCTGAACGGCGCCAGCCTCAGCGTAGTGCAGGGCACCGCCAAGGGCCGGCAGGTCTACCGCGTGCAGGGCGGTTCCGATGAAGCATCAAATGTCTGCCAAAGCGTGAAATCGGCCGGGGGCTCGTGTGTCATCGTTCGTTGAGACGGAGACCACAGAACCACCATCCCGGCCCAAGGCCGTCATTTTCGGCGTCTCCGCGCTCACGCTCACCGAGCCCGAAAAGCAGTTTTTCCATTACGCCAATCCGTTTGGCCTGATTTTATTCCAGCGCAACTGCGGCAGCCCGCAGCAGGTACGTCAGCTCGTCCATGATTTCCGTGCCGCCGTCGGCCGCATGGATGCGCCCGTGCTGATCGACCAGGAAGGCGGGCGCGTCGCGCGCCTTAAGCCGCCGCACTGGCCCGTGTTTCCGCCCGCGCGCATGTTCGGCAAACTGGCCGAACGTCAGCCGGAACTTGGCGCGGAAGCCGCCCGCATCAATTCCCAGCTCATCGCCCTTGAACTTCACGATCTTGGCATCACCGTCAACGCCGCGCCGCTGGGCGATTTGTTACTGCCGGAAACGGACCCCGCCATTGGCGACCGCGCGTATTCCGCCGATCCCAAAGTCATCACCGAATGCGCCCGGGCCTGCGCCGACGGCCTCATGCAAACCGGCGTTTTGCCCATTTTAAAGCATATTCCCGGCCACGGCCGCACACGGGTTGACCCGCACCATGTGCAATCCATCGTGACCGCCAGCCGGGCCGAACTGGAACTCGATTTCACGCCCTTTAAAGCTTTGCGCGACCTTCCCATCGGCATGACCAGCCACATTGTTTATAAAGCCATCGACCCCAACAGCACCTGCAGCCTGTCGCCCGTGATGCACAAATTCATCCGCGAGGAAATCGGCTTTGATGGTCTTCTCATGTCCGACGACCTCGCCATGAAAGGCGTGACGGGCCGCGTGGAAGACCGCGTGGTGCAGGCCGTGGCGGCCGGCGCCGATCTCGCGCTCCACTGCAACGGCAACATGAATGAAATGGTGCCGGCGTCCGCCGAAGTGCCCCTCATGACCGATGCCGCGCTGGAACGCTGGGAAAAAGCCAAGAAAAAGGTCAAAGAACCATCGCCTTTCATGGATAAGCACGAGCTGCAGGATCGCCTCGATATGCTGCTGGGCGTGGCCGAAATTGTTAGTTAATATCGGCGTTTATTGGCTCATTTTCCGGTTGGAATAACCGTAGAATCCTTGGCATAATCGCCCTTATGAACGATACCCTCGATATCAGTGAAATCACGGACGAAACCCTTGCCGCGCCGGGCGAGGGGATGATGGTCCATTTTGCCGAATTCGAAGGCCCGATCGACCTTCTTTTGAATTTGGCGCGCGAGCAAAAAGTCGATCTCGCCAAAATTTCCGTGCTGGCGCTGGCCGAACAATACCTGGCCTTCATCCATGAAGCCCGCGAGCTCCGCCTTGAACTTGCCGCCGATTATCTGGTGATGGCTGCATGGCTGGCCTATTTAAAATCCCGCCTGCTGCTGCCGGCGCCGCCAAAGGCGGAAGAGCCCACCACGCAGGAACTTACCGATGCGTTGGCCTTCCAGTTAAAACGCTTGGAAGCCATGCAAAAAGCTTCGCAGGCC
>JBEHYA010000118.1:0-4705 GCA_048498415.1 Pseudomonadota bacterium | reverse complement strand
CGGCCTTTACGCTCAGCTTGCCATACATGCTGGTGGTGCCCACGGCCGCCGCACCCGTCGTGTAATAAATATCCGAGCCCGTCGTCGTCCACTGGCTGGAGCCGCCGGCAACGGAAGCCCATGTACCATCGCCGCGAAGATAGGTGGTGCTGTCGGCCGTGCCGGTGCCGAGCTGGCTGGTGGGCCAGACGGAAGTTGCCCATATGCCGGCAACGCATTTCAGAACATAGCCTTCGGTGCTTGGCGCCATATAGCTGCCATCGGGCGAGCAGCTGCTGCCGACTTGCGCGGATGCGGATGACGCGGGCAAAGCGAAAAGGGCTGCGAGAAGAAGCGCTGACAGAACCCGAAAAAAGTGTGGCATCACCATGCCCCTCCAGCTTTCAAACGCCCCGATGTGAGGCGACTGGGACGTTCGCACCTTTTCTTCACGCGGCGGCAAGAATGGCATCTGGCTTTTATACGCCCGCCATGCTCAAGCATGTCTTAACATTCGTTCATAAATGACACGAAAGCCGACAAACGTGATTAAGAAAAGGTTTACGTCCCTATTCCGGGCACTATGATGCCCTTGAAAACAGGATACATCACAGGGGTGATTCTACAAGAAGCGTGGTTATTACGAGGCCGTATCAGTCTTGAGGCCCGCCAGTGCCACTTCCAGCGTGTTTTTTGATACGCCCGGGGCGGCGGCGATGCGCTGGAGCTGCTTCTGCATGTGGCCGGCGCGCACCTCATCATAATCCCGCCAGCGGGTAAGCGGGTTCACGCGGCGGCCCGCGATCTGCGGATTGACCTTATCCAGTTTCAAAATCACATCGGCGAGGAAGGCGTAGCCCGAGCCATCGTGTTTATGGAAGTGCACGAGGTTGGCGGTGAAGGAACCGATCAGCGCGTATATTTTATTCGGATTTGTAAAGACGAAAGCGGGGTGTTCCATCAAACGCTTCACTTCATCCAGCACATCCGCGCGGTCGGCGCCGCCCTGCAGGGCGAACCATTTATCGACGATGAGATCTTCATGGCTCCATTTTTCATAAAACGCGGCGAGCGCTTTTTCGCGCAAAGGCACAGGCCGTGCGTTGAGCGCGGCGAGGGCCGACATTGCCTCCGTCATGTTCTGGGATTGTGTGAATTGTTCATA
Organism: Pseudomonadota bacterium; assembly: GCA_048498415.1. GTDB lineage: Bacteria > Pseudomonadota > Alphaproteobacteria > UBA9219 > RGZA01 > JBEHYA01. Next base: position 3,561 of record JBEHYA010000118.1, on the reverse strand, counting down.
GGCCAGCGCATCGAGGCCGGGCTCGGCGAGCAGCGTGAGCAGGGAAATGGTTGCCGCTTTCAGACGGCGGTCGCCCATGGCGCGGCCATCGGTGGCCATGGCATCAATATTTTTGCGTGCGTTGTAAAGTGCTTGTAATTTGGGCCTTAACGCAACAGCCATATTAAGACGGAGCGCTTCGCGCGCGCCGTGAATGGCATCGATATCAATCTTCTGGCCCATGCGCAGCATGGTCTGGCCAAGCTCGGTTTCACCCGGCAGCACCAATGATGTGGCGGCAAAATCGGGATCGTTATCGGCTTGATCGAGCACCGCGCCGAAGGCTTCCAGCAGCACGGGGCTGGCGGCCGCATAATTGCCGGTCTGGCGCGCGGCGATCATGGCCAGCAATTCTTTTTGCGCGAGTTTTTGCAGCGCATCCCACCGGTTCACCAGATCGCTATCGTGGCGGGCGAGGAAGGCGAGTTCGGCATCGGTATAGGGATAATCCAGAATCACCGGCGCGGAGAAATGGCGAAGCAGCGAGGGCACCGGTTTTTCGGCGATGTTATCGAAAACAAAAGTCTGCTCGGGCTGGTTGAGGATCAGCGTTTTGACGGTGCCCGGAATATCCTTGCCGGTTTTATCGATAAGGCCGGTGTTCACAGGAATGACCATCGGCAGATAAGCCGGATTGGCCAGCGTTTGCCGGAAGATCAGGTGATACTGCTTCTTGGCTTCGTCATAATAGCTGCTCACCGAGACGCGCGGCGTGCCGGATTGCGTGTACCAGTGTTTGAACTGTTCAAGCGTGACATCGGCCTTGCTTTCTTTATTGGCGTCAAAAATCGCCTGCACAAAATCATCGCAGGTGACGGCCTGGCCATCGAAGCGGTCGAAATACAGATCGGAGCCAGCGCGGAAACCTTCAATGCCGAAAATAGTCTGCAGCATGCGCACGACTTCCGCGCCTTTTTCATACACGGTGGTGGTATAGAAATTATCGATGGTGATGTAGCTATCGGGGCGGATGGGATGGGCCATGGGGCTCGCATCCTCCGGGAACTGGATGTTGCGCAGGAGCCGAATGTGATCAATGCGCTCAGTAACCGGCGAATTCATATCGCGGCTGAATTCCTGATCGCGGAAAACGGTGAAGCCTTCTTTTAACGACAGCTGGAACCAGTCGCGGCAGGTCACGCGGTCGCCCGACCAGTTGTGGAAATATTCGTGGCCCACCACGGCTTCGATGTTGGCTAAATCGCGGTCCGTCGCGGTTTCCGGCTTGCCGAGCAGCATGGCGGAATTGAAAATATTCAGGCCCTTGTTTTCCATGGCGCCTGCATTGAAGAAGCTGGCGGCAACGATCATGAACCGGTCGAGATCATATTCGCGGCCAAAGCGCTTTTCATCCCACGCCATGGAGTTTTTGAGGGATTGCATGGCAAAGCCCAGCTGATCCTGCTTGCCGTGCTCGCAATAGATTTCGAGCAGCACTTTGCGGCCCGAGGTGGTGATGTGCTGGTCGGTGATTTTCACCAGATCGCCTGCCACCAGCGCGAAGAGGTAGCAGGGTTTCGGGAAGGGGTCGTGCCAGGTCACGCGGTGGCGTGCGCCCAAATCTTCTTCCTTGATGCAATTGCCGTTGGACAGCAGCACGGGATATTTTTTCTTATCGGCTTCGATGCGCGTGGTGAAGACCGCCATCACATCCGGCCGGTCGGGGTAATAGGTGATGTGGCGGAAACCTTCGGCTTCGCACTGCGTGCAGAACATGGTGCCGGACGCATACAGGCCTTCCAGCGCGGTGTTATGCGCGGGATCAATCTCGGTTTCCACCAGCAGCATGAAATCATTCGGCACGTTGTGAACCGTGAGGATTTCGCCTTCCACGGCGTAATCCTTTTCACTCAAATTATTGCCATCAATCGCCACGTTTAACAGCTTGAGATCGGCGCCCATGAGACGGAGCGGCGTGGGCACGTTGCTGCTGGCGGGGTTGCGCACATAGTGCGTCACGCTTTTCACATGCGTTTTGTCGTCGCCAATCACAAAATCAAGCGTGATGGTCTTGGCCAGGTAATCGGGCACCTTGTAATCGTTGCGGAAAATGCGGGGCGCGGTTTCAACGTTCATAAGGGGCAGCCTTCAAAAGATCGCGGAGGTCGGAAAGAAGAATATTGGTGGTCTCACCGGGATTGTCCAGTGCGCGGGCTTTATAATGTGTGCACATGGGGCCGAATTCTTCAACCGCCCGGGCCATGCGGGAAGGCTGATATAGCGCCAGTAAAGGCTTTTGAAGCGCGCAGGCGATATGCACCGCGCCGCAATCGGGCGTCACCACCGCCTGCGATGCCTTAAGCACTGCCACCCATTCGTAAAAACTTAAATTCTTTAATACGGGGATGATGCCTTCCAGCGCCGCGGCTAGTTTCACGTCGGCGGGACCGGCGGTTGCAATAACCGGCAGATTTAGTTCCTGCTTGATGCGTTCGATGAAATATTTGACATCTTCCACACCCCAGTTTTCTACCACCCATTTATCGGCGAGATGTAGCGCCACAAACTTTTCGCCCACACCGGCTTCGTTGAGAAGGCCGGCGACTTTTTTCTCCGCGCTCGCGCTTTGCGCGACTTGATAGGGATATTCGCGGGGCTCCGCGAGGCCCATTTTTTGCGCGAGTTTAAGCAGGCGCGTGGATTGATGCCCGCCCTTGCGGCTGTTGGGAATAAAGACGCTGTGTTGCAGCAGGATCGGCGCCAGCAGGCGCGGCACCCAGCGGTAGCCCATCAATAACCCGCCGCGCACCTTGATGCCGGCCTGGAGTGCCAGAAAATAACATTCGTTCTTGGGGCTCAGCACCAGTGAATGCGTGGCTTTAAAGGCGCGGAGTTTTTCAAGGGTTTCGGCGGTTTCGGCGGCGGTCGCGTGTTCGCGGTAGAGAATGACTTCATCAACGCCGGGAAGGCCGCGCACGACATCGGCATTGTATTTGGAGGCGACCATCATGATCCGCGCATCCGGGTTCTTCGCGCGGATGGCGCCGATCACGGGGGTGGAGACGATCATATCCCCCAGCTTATCGATGCGGAAAAGAACGATGCGCATCATGCGGATTATTGCTTCTCGACCGAGAAGCTTTCGCCGCAGCCGCAGCGCCCGGTTTCATTCGGGTTCACAAATTCAAAGCCGGATTTGAGCGGGCTTTCCAGATAATCCATGGTGGTGCCGAACAGAAACATCGCGGCTTTCGGGTCAACCGCCACGGTCACGCCGTGTTCGGTAACCATTTCCGCCAGCGCCGGGACTTCCGACTTGTTCACAAAGTTCATATCGTACGATAAGCCCGAGCAGCCTTTGGTTTTAACGCCGACCAGCAGGATTTTTTCCGCGCCGTCATGCGTGGCCGCCAGCGCTTTCACGCGTGCGGCGGCGGTTTCGGTGATTGAAAAGGCGTTACCTGACATGTGGGCCTCCAAAAGCGGATAAAAATAATGCCCCTCCCTTCGGGAGGGGATAAAGGGGCGGGCAATCCTTTCCTTTAGGGAAATTTTCGAGGTGGATAGGATTGCCCGCCCCTA
>JBEHYA010000117.1:0-4738 GCA_048498415.1 Pseudomonadota bacterium | reverse complement strand
ACCACCCCCGCCGCCGCCCCCCCGCACCGTGCTGGGCAAGGATGACCGCGTGGTTTATTTCGAATTCAACAAGGCCACCCTCACCGAGGAAGCCAAGCGCCATCTGGATCACGCCGCAACCGTGCTGATGGGCGCCAAGGATATTGAGCATGCCGAGATCGTCGGTTACGCCGACCCCATCGGCTCGAAGAAGTACAACTACGCGCTTTCCGAAAAACGCGCCCGTGCGGTGGATGATTACATTCACAGCCGCGGCTACCTTCGTACTGTCGTCGCCAAGGTGCGCGGCGTGGGTGAAGATGCCTCGCAGGGCGATTGCAAGGACGTGAAGAAGCGTGCCAAGCGTATTGAGTGCTTAAGCCCCGACCGCAAGGTGGAAGTGGAAGTTGTCTATAGCAAGCTGGTGCCGGGTATTCCCGCCGCCGCAACCTATCAGCAGCCCGTTGTGCAGCCCGGCACCGCCCCGCTGCCGCAGCAGCCGCTGGTCCAGCAGCCCGTGACCATTCAGGCACCGGTACCCACAAATGCCGCCCCGCTGCCAAACGCGGATATTCAGCCGGTTCGCTGATCGGTTGGATTAAACAAAATAAAACCTCCTTTGCGAAAGCAGAGGAGGTTTTTTATTGTTCATCCACCTCATCCCCGCGAAAGCGGGGATCCAGGGGACTGGGATAAAGTGTTATTTTTCGCCGCGGACGCGGCTTTAGCTGGATTCCCGCTTTCGCGGGAATGAGGTTTAGTGTTTATGCTGTGGGAAGCGCCGGCAGCATGTTCTGCTTTTTCCAGCGCTCAAGCCGCCAGCTATAGCGCATGAAGGGAATGGCTTTGCCAATCCCGCGCAGCCAGCCATGTTCTTCCATCCACAACGCGTATTCCTGATAAACAGGATCGCGCGAGAGCGTGCGTTCCTCGCAATAGGCGCGAAGGCCATAAATCAGGCACACTGACACATAGATAAGCATCATGCGCAGGCCTTCCACGCCGTTCGGATTGGCAAACGGCACGAACATCAGGAACCAGCGGATGCTTTTGATCACATAGGCCGGATGCTTGGAGAACCGGTAGCAGCCATTGGTAATGATGCCACGATGGGTGAGATTGGAGAAGCGCACGCCAAAGCACGCATCGCACCACATATGGATTGAAAGCAGCAGCAGGATCGCGCTGCCCCAGATGATGAGCAGGGTGGGGTGGCCTTCCAGCCAGCCGCTCCAGATCGGGCCGCCGCGGTAATCGAAGTAGCGCGTGAAAGTCAGCGAAATGAAGGGGCCGTAGGTGATCAGGGCGGAAACCCAGCCCGTTGTCGTGCGCTCCACGGCGCGGATGTGGCTATCGAATAGCCGGCAGCCCAGCGCATAGCCCGCGCTCACAAATACCAGTTCCAGATTGATGATGGTGGTCAGCAGCAGGCTGAACGCTTCCATGAACGGCATCTGGGTCAGATCCCAGCTGCCGTAACGGAACTGCGGCAGGGCAAACGCCAGATCGCCGATCATGATGGGAAGGAAGAAGCCTTTGACCAGCCAGCCGAGAATATTCTGGCGCAGCTTTTCAAAATCCACGCTTTTCCACTGGCCCAGCACAAACATGCCGGCATGCCACGAGCCGTCATGCTCCGGCTTGAAGCGCCATTCGGCGAACAGGAAATAGACGACAAAGAAAGGAATGATGAAGGGCGCGACTATTTTATACAGATCAAACACCGGCGCGTAATAATCACGGCGGTATTCCGGGAACAGCCAATATAGAAAAACGATGAAGGCAAGGCCGGCGATGAAGCCGAGCATCTTCACGCTCGCCCGCACTAAAATCGCGTTTATGTTTTCGTTCGATGGCGCGTAACGCAGCCACGGCGCGCGGAAAATTTCGATGCTGCCCAGCACCACGCCGACGCCCGCAATCAGCAGCAGCGAAAATTCCGCCTGGTCGAGATGCGTAGCGTTACGGAAGGTGAAAAACAGGCCAAGAATAACCGCCAGGCCAATAAAGCTGTCCAGCCATCCAACGCATGAAACGGGCGGTTTAGCAGGTATTTTGGATGACGCCATGGTAGGTTTTTATAAGGTATGGTCGTTAAGGGCCGATTAACACTAGGCAGCAAAAGCCATTCTATGGTAGCGGTTTTGCGCTCCCCGGCAAAAAAGCCGTGGGTATTAACCATTTCAGGCCAAATCATGCAGGTAACGGATACCGCGTTCCCGGAAGTAAAAGTGCTGTCGCCAAAGAAATTCGGCGATGCGCGCGGGTTCTTTTCGGAAGTCTATAACGAAAAAACCATGAAGGCGGCCGGCATCAATTACACCTTCGTGCAGGATAACCAGTCGTATTCAGCCGAGCCTTTCACGCTGCGCGGCCTTCACTACCAGACGCCGCCCTTCGGCCAGACCAAGCTGGTGCGCGTGCTGCGCGGCGCGGCGCTTGATATTGTGGTGGATGTGCGGAAAGGCTCGCCCAATCTCGGCAAGCACATCACCGTGGAACTGCGCCCCGATTTGTGGAACCAGATTTTGGTGCCCGAAGGCTTTGCGCACGGTATTCTCACCACCGAGCCGCACACTGAATTATTCTACAAAGTCACCAACTATTATTCGCCGGCCAACGACCGCGGCATTATCTGGAATGATCCGCAGCTTGCCATCAAACTGCCATGCGATCCCAGCAAACTGATTTTATCCGATAAAGACCTCAAGCTGCCGCTGTTCAAGGATGCGGACCTACCATTTACCTATAAGGGCTGACAAAGATGAAAAAAATCCTCGTGACCGGCGCCGGCGGCTATATCGGCTCAACGCTTGTTCCCATGCTACTCGGCAAGGGCTATGAAGTGCGCGCCATTGATCGGTTCTTCTTCGGCGATCATTTGCTCAAAAACCACCCGCAGCTTGAAAAAGTGAAGGAAGATACGCGTGCTTTAACGCCAGCGCATTTCCAGGGCATTGATGGCGTGATTGATCTCGCCGCTGTTTCCAACGATCCGTCGGGCGAATTGTTTCAGGATGCCACATGGGCCATCAACCACAAGGCGCGCGTGCGGGCGGCGGAGCTTGCCAAGCAGGCGGGCGTGAAGCGTTACATTCTTCCCTCCAGCTGCAGCATTTATGGCTGGCAGCCGGGCGATCAGGTGGCGGACGAAAAATCGGCGACCAACCCGCTCACCACCTATGCCAAGGCAAACGAAAAAGCCGAAATCGGCGCGCGCGCGTTGGCCGATAAAAACTTCACGGTTGTGACGCTGCGTCAAGCCACCGTTTACGGCTACAGCCCACGCATGCGTTTTGACCTTGCCATTAACGGCATGACCTATGGCGCATGGAAAACCAAGAAACTCCCATTAATGCGCGATGGCACGCAGTGGCGTCCCATGGTGCATGTGACCGATACGGCCGCCGCGCAAATTTTCATGCTCACCGCGCCATCTGAAAAAGTGAATGGCGAGATTTTCAACGTCGGCTCGGAAAAGAACGTGTACCAGCTGGGCGCACTGGGCGAACTGGTGGCCAAAGCCGTCGGCCCCGAAGTGCTGGTGGAATGGTATGGCGATGTCGATCACCGTTCCTATCGCGTGGCCTTTGATAAAATTGAAAGCCTCGGCTGGCAGGCCAAAAACACGGCGGAAGACGGCGTGAAGGAAATCGTGCAGGCGCTCAACGAAGGCAAGCTTGATAAAACCACCGAAACGCTGACGCTGGAATGGTATTCGGCCTTGAAGAAGTGGAAAGAAATCATCGATGAAGCCTCGCTCTATGGCGGCATTCTCGATATCGAAAGCCCCGATACCAGCAAGCCCCGCATCACAGCCGTGAAGTAAGCGATGGCAGCCAAGCAGAAAATCGCGATTTTAGGCGCGGGCGGCATGATCGGCTCCAAGCTGGCGCGATACTTGAGCCACCGCGACGATCTGCAATTCCTGCCGCTCACCTACGAGCAACTGGATGTCACCAACAAACCGGCGATGCGCGAAGCGCTGCGCAGCTTGAATCCGGATTGGGTTGTCTACGCCGCCGCGTTTCTTGGCCCCGACCAGTGCCATAAAGAGCCGCTTAAATCCTATGCCGTGAATTATCAGGGCGTTGCCGATCTTGCTGAAATTTTAGTCGAGATGCAGGGCCCCAAACTCATCCACTTTTCGTCCGACTTTATTTTTGATGGTACGCAGGGTGGTTACACCGAACAGGATGTGGGCCTGCCGGTGAATTACTACGGCCTGCACAAATACTTCGCCGATGAAGCCATTCGCCTGTCGGGCGTGGATGCGTATGTGCTGCGTATTGCCAGCGTGATTGGCGCGGAAGGCCCGTTACAGCGTGATTTCCTCAAAGCCATTCTGGGCCGCGTGGCCGGCGGCGCCGAGAAGCTTTCTGTGATCGAAGAATATCAGATCAGCACCTCCACGCCGAAGTTCCTTGCGTGGGTGATCGGCGAACTCCTCACCAAGCGCCCGGCCTTTGGCCTGTATAATTCGGTTGCGAGTGGCGTGACGTCGTGGCGCGCACTAGCCATCGCAGCGTTGGATGAACTCGGTATTAAAATTCCGGTGGATCCCATTGCTGCAAGCGCATTTCCCACACCGGCGGCCCGTCCGCCAAAAACATGGCTGAAAACCGATAAGCTGAGTGCTGCCATCGGCAAGCTGCCCGATTGGGAAAGCGTCATCCGCGCGCAGGTGCGCGATTTGAAAGATGCTTATCTGGAAGTCGCGAAGAAAAAATAGAATGTATGTCCCGTTGAAAAACGGGAC
>JBEHYA010000116.1:0-4762 GCA_048498415.1 Pseudomonadota bacterium | reverse complement strand
TGGAAAACGCCGCGCCGCCCAAAATCCTGCTGCTTGATCTGGATGATTCCACCGATCCCTCGCTGTCGGCTACCCGCGCCGTGAACCTGTGTGGGTCAGAGACCAAGATCATTTTCACCGCCAGCAAGAACGATATCAATCTCTACCGCCGCATCATCCAGCTGGGCGGCGTTGATTATCTGGTGAAGCCCCTCACGCCGGAACTCGTCGGCCAGGCCATCGATTTCACCCATAACCTTGGCCACGACAAGCCGCTGGTCAAACCCGGCGCCAAGCAGGGCCGCATTATTCCCATTATTGGCCTGCGCGGCGGTATCGGCACCACCACCATCGCCGCCAACGTGGCGTGGGCACTGGCGAACAAGCTTGGCCAGCACACCTGTTTGCTCGATCTCGATTTCCATTTTGGCACGGCGGCCCTTACGCTCGACCGCGAACCGGGGCAGGGCCTGCATGATGCGCTGCAAAGCCCGGAACGTCTGGATGGTTTGCTGATCGCAAGCTCCATGGTGAAGGCGGGCGAGCATTTATCGTTGCTCACGGCGGAAGAACCGCTGGAAGCATCGGCCACATTTAACGGCGCCGCCACGCTCTCGCTGATCCGCCCGGTCGCCGAAGATTTCGATGCCATTCTCGTTGATCTCCCCCGCCATCTGGTGCCCACCCAGCGCGATTTATTGGCGCAGGCGCAGGGCCTGATTATTGTCAGCGACCTCACGCTGGCTTCGCTGCGCGATGCGCGGCGCATTCGCCAGTTCATCAAATCCGTGAACCCGTCGCTCCTTCCCATGGTCGTGATCACGCGCGGCGGGGATGTAGCCTATAGCGGCATCGACCCGCAAACGTTCGAGAAAAACGTGGAAGCGAAAATCGACATTACCTTGCCGGCAGACGCCAAAACCGCCAAGCAGGCGGCGAATTTGGGTAAGGCGATTGCTGAAATCGCGCCGGAAACGCCGCTGGCGAAATCGCTGGTGGCACTCGCCCGCATTCTTGCCGGTCAGCGCGAAGCGCCGAAAGAAGACGAAGGTAAGGGTGGCGGCTCCATCTTCAAATCGATTTTAAGCGGCAAAATGCCGGCGCCCAAAAAGCCGAAAGCCGAAGTTGCCAAAAAGGGAGAAGCCTAAATGGATTTCTCCCGCATCCCGGCGCTCCGCGATAAATATGTGCTGGAAGCCTTGGCGGCCCTGCCGCCCGGCGCCACACAGCGCATGCCGCGCGGCGAGATCAATCTGCTCATCCGCAATCATCTGACCGCCTGGCTGGAACGCGATAACGAAAGCATCGACAACACGCTGCAGCGCGATCTGGTCACCGCCATCACCAACGCGGTTGTCGCCAAGGGCGCCACGGCACCGGCGCCGGCCGCCGCTGTGCCGGCCCCGGCGGCCCCAGAAGCGCCCGCTTTAAACACGGCGCCTGCTGCGCCGCCGCGCGCCACCACGCTGAAGCCCAATGTGGCGAGCGTCAAAGAAACGCTGCACCCGATTTTGATGGAACGCATCGATCCATCCGCCGCTGCCAAAATGAGCCGCGATGCCTTGAGCCACGATCTCACCAGCGTGGTCGGCGATTTGCTGCAGGAAGAAAAAACCCCGCTCTCGATGACCGAGCGGCAGGATCTGGTGGCCAGTCTCCTCGACGATATGCTGGGCCTTGGCCCCCTTGAACCGCTGCTTTCCGATGAAAGCATCAGCGAAGTCATGGTCAACGGCCCGAAGCAGGTGTGGATCGAACAAAAAGGCCGCCTGATCCTCACCGATATCAATTTCCGCGATAACGCCCATGTGCTCAGCATTGCCCAGCGCATCGTCACCGCCATTGGCCGCCGCGTCGATGAAAGCTCGCCGCTGTGCGATGCGCGTCTCGCCGATGGCTCGCGTGTGAATATCATCATTCCGCCGCTCGCCATCGATGGCCCCAGCATCACCATCCGTAAATTCTCGAAGAAGAAAATCACCCTGGAAGTCATGGAAAAATTCGGCAGCCTGTCGCCGGCCATGGCCAAGGTTTTGCGTATTGCGGGCCGCTCGCGCCTGAACATCCTCATCTCCGGCGGTACCGGTTCCGGTAAAACCACGCTTTTAAACGCGATGTCACAGATGATCGACCATGCCGAGCGCGTGGTCACCATCGAAGACGCGGCGGAACTCCAATTGCAGCAGCCGCACGTGGTGCGTTTGGAAACGCGCCCCGCCAATCTGGAAGGCCACGGCGAAATCACCATGCGTGACCTCCTCAAAAACGCGCTACGTATGCGCCCCGACCGCATCATCGTGGGTGAAACCCGCGGCGGCGAAGCGATTGATATGTTGCAGGCCATGAATACGGGCCATGACGGTTCGTTCTCCACCGTCCACGCCAATCGCCCGCGCGAGGCGCTCAGCCGCCTTGAAAACATGGTGGGGTTAGCGGGCGTGAACCTGGCGCCGCGTGCCATTCGCATGCAGATTGCGTCTGCCGTGGATATGATTATTCAGGTGAGCCGCCAGCGCGATGGCGGCCGGCGCGTGACGCACATCAGTGAAGTCATCGGCATGGAAGGCGACGTGGTCACCATGCAGGATTTATTCACCACAGAAATCAAAGGCGAAACGCCGGACGGCAAACTGATCGTTGAATTCGTCAATCATGGCCTGCGTCCACACTTCCTTCCCAAAGCCGCGTATTTTGGTCTCGATAAGCAGTTGCTGGAGATCATGTGATGGATGATACGCTCCTCTATGGCATTGGCTTGGGCTTAGGCGTGGTGATTTTAATCATCGCGCTGCTGCCTTCCAACGAAGCCAAAGCGCTGGAACGCCGCGCCGCCAAATTAACGGGCGCCGATAAAAACCAGCCCGCCATTAAACCGGGCGAGCCCAAAGTGCAGCTGCGCCGCACGCAGAGCGATAGTGGCATCGCCGCGCTTGATTACCTGATTAAAAACGTGCTGCCCAACCCCGATAAAATCCGCAGCCGCCTGTCGCGCACGGGGCTTAAAATCAGCATCAGCGAATATCTGCTGCTCACGCTGCTGGCGATTGCCATTTTCTTTCTGGTGTTCAAATTCATGCTCGGTTTCAAGCCGATCATGGCGGTGCTGCTGGGTTTGCTGCTTGGTATTTTCGTGCCCCATATGTGGACGGGTATGCTGGGCGCCAAGCGCCTGAAAAAATTCCTTGGGCTATTTCCGGAATCCATCGATTCCATGGTGCGCGGCATTCGCTCCGGTCTTCCAATCGCCGAATCCATCAGCGTGGTGGCGGATGAAATGCCCGATCCCATTGGCGGCGAGTTTAAAGCGGTGCGCGATGGCGTGCGCATGGGCCGCAGCCTGGAAGAAGCCATGTGGGATGTGGCCAAGCGCATTGATCTGCCCGAATACCGTTATCTGATCATCGCGCTTTCCATTCAGCGGGAGACCGGCGGTAATCTGGCCGAAACCCTGAATAACGTTGCCGAAGTCTTGCGCCGCCGCCGGCAGATGAAGCTGAAAATCAAGGCCATGTCGTCGGAAGCCAAAGCCAGCGCCATGATTCTGGGCTCGCTGCCTTTTATCATGATCACGGTTTTGAGTTTAGTGAGCCCTGAATATATCGGCATTCTCTTCAACGATCCGCGCGGCAATATTCTATGCGCGATCGCCATGTTCATTCTGGGCCTCGGCATTTTCATCATGTCGCGCATGATCAGCTTCGAGATTTAAATGGATAGCTCCAACCTTAGCCTGATCGGGTTACTGCAAGATGATATCGGCGTGTATATCGCCTTTATCGCCTTGGTGGGTGCCGTGTTCATGGTATGGAAAGCCTTTAACGGCGAAGAACTGCCGGAACGCCGCCTGCAATCCGTCATCCAGCGCCGCGAAGATTTACGCGCCGCATTAAAGGCGGAAGCGTCGGGCAAAACGCTGCTCAGCAAAGACATGCTGCAGCGTCTGGGCCAGCATTTCAAAAGCCTGCCGTGGCTTTATTCCAGTGACCTTCGCAAAAATCTGTTACGCGCCGGTATCCGCAACAAGGAAGCGATGGTTATTTTCCTGCTCTGCAAACTGGTGCTGCCGCTGGCGCTGTTTTTATGGGCGCTGCTGCTTACCGCCGGCATGGGCGTGGGCGAACACAAGCCGCTGATCAAAATTCTGCTGCTGCTCGGCCTGCCGCTGGTCGCCTTTGCGTTGCCCGGCATCTGGCTGAAGAATTCCATTCAGAAGCGCGAGGAAGCCTTGCGTAAAGGGCTACCCGACGGCTTCGATTTGCTCGTCATCTGCGCGGAATCGGGTCTTGGGTTAGATGCCGCGATGGATCGCGTGGCGCGTGAAATTGTGCTCAGCCAGCCGGTGCTCGCCGAAGAAATCGGCATCACTGCCGTAGAGCTTGGCTTTTTGCCTGACCGCCGCGTCGCTCTGCAAGGTTTTGCCGACCGCGTTCAGCTGCCCTCCATCCGCGCCCTCGTGAACACGCTGGTGCAAAGCGAAAAATACGGTACGCCCCTGGCCCAGGCGCTTCGCGTGCTCTCAGCTGAAATGCGCGATGAACGCATGATGAAAGCGGAAGAAAAAGCCGCCAAGCTGCCGGCCACGCTCACCGTGCCGATGATTTTATTTATTCTGCCCACGCTCTTCATCGTGCTGCTGGGCCCCGCCATCATTCAGGTGATGGATCTCAATAAACACTGAGGACACACTCTCTCAGGCATCCCCGCGCAGGCGGGGATCCAGTGTTTCTTGTTTTTTCTACTCCTAACCAAACTGGATCCCCGCGCAAGCGGGGATCCAGTTTGG
>JBEHYA010000115.1:0-4836 GCA_048498415.1 Pseudomonadota bacterium | reverse complement strand
GCAGGCTGGCTTCCATGGTCTCGAGGATCACTTCGGAAACGCCCATCTCGTACATGCGCCGGGCCTGTTCGGTATCGCGGGCGCGGGCGATGATGCGGACCTGCTTGCGCACCGCGTGAATGGCATGCACGACCTTATCGATGGAAAGCGCCGTGATGATAATGGTGGGCGCCTCTTCCACGCCCGACGCCTTAAGGAAATTTGAACTGAAGGTATCGCCAAAATACACGTGCTTGTGACCCTGCTTGCGCGCGCGGGCGACTTCATCGGGGTTGTTATCAACGGCGAGGTATTTGACGTTATGCGCTTCCAGAAGTTCCGCGACCGTGCGGCCAACGCGGCCAAAACCCACGATCAGCACGCGGCCCTTGGCGGTGGGCGGCAGGATGGCGCCCTCGCCCAGATCGGGCAGCACGGGCGGGTCGATGCGGTAGGCGATCATGCGGCCAAGCTTATCGAGGGCCGGCACCAGCGCCATGCTAAGAGCCGTGATCACCATCACGAACTCGCCGACATTGGAAGCTACCAGCCCCGCCGTCATGGCCAGGCCCATCACCACAAAGGCGAATTCGCCGCCCGCAGCCAGCAGCAGCGCGCTTTTGAGCCGGGCATGGCGCGGCAGATGGAAAGGCAGCGTGATGCCGAGCATAATAAGCGTTTTTATGGCCAGCAGCAGCGCCACCGCCGCCGCGATGGTACCGGCATTATCGCGCAGAAATACCGGATCAAGCCGCATACCGACCGAGAAGAAGAAAACGCCAAGCAGCAGGCCTTTAAAAGGCTCCACCGTGGCTTCCACCTGACGGCGGTATTCGGTTTCCGCCAGCAGCAGGCCGGCCACAAACGCGCCTAATGCCATGGAAAGGCCGAAGGTGGCGGTGAGCATGCCGGTGCCGACAACTACAAGCAGCGTGGTCGCCACGAACATATCAGCGCTTTGCGTGCGTGCGACCATACGGAACAGCGGGCGGAGCGCAAATTGCCCCACCACCACAATACCGCCAATGGCGAGGGCGGCCTGACCAAAGGCGGACAGCAGGCTCATGCCCACCGAACCGTGGTTTTCCCCCGACATCATGTTGATGAGCAGCAAAATCGGCACCACGGCCAGATCCTGCAACAGCAGCACGGCAAAGCTGATGCGCCCGGTGGACGAGGATAAGCGCTTTTGCTTGGATAAAACTTCGATCACCACCGCGGTAGACGACAGCGCAAGGCCCATACCAATGATAATGGAAACGGTCATGGACTGGTTGCCGACCGCCATCGCCACACACCCCAATACCAGCGACGTGATCACCACCTGCAGCGTGCCAAGGCCGAACACCAGCCGGCGCATGGTGACAAGGCGCTGCAGCGAGAGTTCAAGGCCGATGAAAAACAGCAGAAACACCACGCCCAGTTCGGCAAAAAGCGCTATTTTGTCCTGATCCTGAATGGTGATGTAATCAAGCCATGGCACATTTGGCGTAAAGCGGCCAAGGCCGCCGGGCCCCAGCAACGCGCCGAACAGCAGGAAACCTATGACGGGGCTGATCCTGAAACGGTGCAGAAGCGGCACCAGCACGCCCGCCGTGCCCAGAAGAACCAGACCATCTTTGACAGCGGAGAATTCAACGCCTGCCGTCATGCCGCCACGCACCCCTGAAAGCCGGTGCGTAGATCTTCTGTTTTCAGATTGCGGCCGATGAACACAATACGGCTGTTCTGGTTTTCATCCGCCTTCCATGGGCGCTGGAAGTTGCCTTCCTTCACCATATGTACGGCCTGATAGACGAAACGGTTGGGCTCATCCTTGAAATGCAGAATGCCTTTGGAGCGGAGAATGTCCTGGCCCTGTGAGGCCAGCACATCACTGATCCAGACATCGAACTTATTCAAATCCAGCGGCTTGTCGGTCTGCATCGAAATACTGGTGATGCCATCGAGATGGCTGTGCTGGTGTTCGTGCTTATGGCCGTGGCCGCAGTTTTCATCGTGCACATGGCCCGGCGCATCGCAATCATGCAGGAAATGCGGATCTTCTTCGAGCACGCGGTTCAAATCAAACGCGCCGCGGTCGAGGATTTTGTTTAAAGCAACCTGGCTGCGTTCCGTGCGATGAATGGCGGCGAACGGGTTGAGTCGGCGCAGCGTTTTCTCCACCTCCTCCATTTCCGTGGCGGTGACACGATCCAGCTTGTTCAGCACGATAATATCGGCGAACGCGATCTGTTCCTTGGCTTCCGATGTGGTCTTCAGCTGGTTCTGAATATTGCCGGCATCGACAACCGTCACCACAGCATCAAGCCGCGCGCGCTTGGAGACATCATCATCCACAAAAAAGGTTTGTGCGACCGGCGCGGGATCAGCCAGGCCCGTGGTTTCCACGATAATCGCATCGAAGCGGTCGCGGCGTTTCATGAGATTAGAAATAATACGGATCAAGTCGCCGCGCACGGTGCAGCAGATGCAGCCGTTGTTCATCTCGAACACTTCTTCATCGGTGTCGACAATAATATCGTTATCAATGCCGATTTCGCCGAATTCATTCACGATCACGGCGTATTTTTTACCGTGCGGCTCGGTGAGAATGCGGTTGAGAAGCGTGGTTTTGCCGGCACCTAAAAAGCCGGTGAGCACGGTAACGGGGGTTCGATTATCGGTATTGGCGGTCATATCGGATTCCGGAAGGCCTAATTCTATTTCCACTATGCCTTCAAGATAGGTAATTTGAATGCCCAGAACAACCCTTTAGGCGGCGTTTATTTAATGGCTGATTTCGAGACCGAATGCGTTGTGATTGGCGCGGGCGTGGTGGGCCTGGCGGTGGCACGCGCCTTGGCCCTTGCCGGCCACGAGACCATGCTGCTGGAAGCAGCCAGCGGCATTGGCACCGGCACATCTTCCCGCAATAGCGAAGTTATTCACGCCGGCATTTATTATGCGCCGGGCAGCTTGAAGGCCAAGCTATGCGTGGAAGGCCGCGGGCTTTTGTATGAGTACGCCCGCACGCACGGTGTGCCGCATAAACAGATCGGCAAACTCATCGTCGCGATGAATGAAGCGCAAAGTTCTAAGCTGGATGAGATCATGGCCCGCGCGAAAGCGTGCGGTGTGAATGACCTGGAATATTTAAGCGCGGATGATGCGCACAAGATGGAACCGCATGTGGTGGCAGCCAAAGCGCTGTTCTCGCCTTCCACCGGTATCATTGATAGTCACAGCTTCATGGAAAGCCTGCTGGGAGATTTTGAAAATGCCGGCGGCGCGGCGGCGTTTCTCGCGCCCGTGGAAAGCGGCGAAATCGTTACTGGCGGCGTACATTTAAATGTAGGTGGGGCGGAGCCCTGCCGCATTACCGCAAAATATATGGTGAATAGCGCCGGGCTTGATGCGCCGCTTTTATTGAAGCGCCTCAAGCATTTTCCGACCGCGCATATTCCCCCCACCTTCTATGCCAAGGGGAATTATTTTATTTTGAACGGCCGCTCGCCGTTCACGCATCTGGTCTACCCCATTCCGGAAGCGGCCGGTCTTGGTATTCACGCGACGCTGGATATGGGCGGGCAATGCCGCTTCGGGCCGGATGTGGAGTGGGTGGAAAAGCCAGATGATCTGGTAGTGAACCCCGCGCGCGCGGAAAGTTTTTATAAAGCCATCCGCACCTACTGGCCCGCCCTGCCCGATGATGCGCTGGCACCCGGCTATGCGGGCATGCGGCCGAAGTTAAGTGCGTCGGGCGCCGTGGCGAATGACTTCGTTATTCAGGATGAAAAAGCCCATGGCGTACCGGGGCTTATAAACTTAATGGGTATTGAAAGCCCAGGGTTAACCTCGTCGCTGGCAATCGCAAATGTCACGAAAAATTTGTTATTTTCGTGATTTCGTGATCAATTAGCACCATGACGAAGGGCATTATTCTTGCGGGTGGTTCCGGCACGCGGCTGCGGCCCATGACGGCATGCGTGAACAAGCACCTGCTTGCTATCTACGATAAGCCGATGATTTTTTATCCGCTCGCCACCCTCATGCAGGCGGGCATTCGCGATATTCTGTTTATCACCACGCCGGATGATCAGCCACTGTTCCAGAACCTGTTCGGCAATGGCGCGTCGCTGGGTTTAAATATTGAATATGCCGTGCAGCCAAAGCCGGAAGGCATTGCGCAGGCGTTTTTGATTGGCGAAAAGTTTATCGGCACTGATAGCGTGGCACTGGTACTGGGCGATAATATTTTTGACGGGGTTGCCTTCCCGGCCCTGCTGAAAACTGCGGCTGCACGCAAAACCGGCGCCAGCGTGTTTGCCACACCCGTGAACGATCCGCAGCGTTTTGGCGTGGTGGAACGGGATGCACAGGGTCGCGCGGTTTCGATTGAAGAAAAACCCGCCAAGCCGAAATCCAATTACGCGGTGACGGGTTTGTATTTTTACGATGCCGATGTGGTGCACGTGGCGAAAGCCATTAAGCCGTCGGCACGCGGCGAACTGGAAATCACGGCGGTGAACGAAGCCTATATGAAGGCCGGTAAGCTGCAGGTTGAAATTCTGCCGGAAGGCACGGCATGGCTGGATACCGGCACGCCGGACTCGCTGCTGGAAGCCGCACGTTACGTGCAACAGACCGAGACGAAAAACCGCAGCAAGATCGCCTGCCTCGATGAAATCGCCTACCGGCAAGGCTTTATTACGCTGGATCAATTCGCCAAAAACGCCGCCGCATATGCCAAAACGCCATACGGCCATTATATGAATGAGCTGGCGGACGGCGAATATGCGCGGGCAGAAAAAAGCAGCTCGGCTGCATAAGTAAGTATGCCCCGTTGAAAAACGGGGCCCATCGATCAACAATCAA
>JBEHYA010000114.1:0-4844 GCA_048498415.1 Pseudomonadota bacterium | reverse complement strand
CCAGCAGATCCTGCAGAATGCCGATCAGGAACGGCCAGCGCGAGGTGAACAGGTCCGGCCTGTTCACAATCCAGAAACACATGACCATAAGGGGCAGCGGCGCCAGCAACAGGCGCAGCACCAGCCATGGCCAGGGCATCATGTTGAGGAGAACTGCAAACAGCGCCGTCACCACCGGCACCGATGCGCGCAGATAATAATCAAGACCCGTAGCGGATGTCGCGCTCATGGGCTGACAGGCGCTTTTGCTGGCGGCAGCACATTACCGGTGGCAGGCGCCGGCGCGTTCAGCGCGTTCTGCGCGCCGCCCGCCAGATCATAGCGCGCCAGCCGCACGGTATTTAACCCATCCAGCCTGGCAAACGGCGCCACCTGCACGGTCTTGCCGTTTATCTCACTAATCACGCCAACCGGCAGATAGGCGGGAAAAATCCCGCCGCGGCCGGATGTCACCAGCCGCATGCCGGGCTTGGGCTCGATTTCCTTAGCCAGATACAACAGCTTTAACGGCCCCTCGCCTTCGCCGGCCAGAATCGCCGGCTGGCCGCCTTCTTCCAGCTGCACGGGCAGGCGGAAATTCATGTCGTTGAGCAGAAGAATGCGCGACGACCATTCGCCCACTTCAATCACGCGGCCCGCCACGCCGTCTTCCGTCAGCGCAATCATATCCTTGCGCACGCCATCGCGCGCGCCGGCGGTTACAATCGCGCTGTTGGTGAACCCGCCGCCCGGCTGGCCGATCACGTGCGTAGTCAAAAAGCTAAGTGTGGAATCATCTTTATATTTGGTAAGCCCGCGCAAATCCTTGTTCTCGGCCTCATATTGCTGGAGCAAAGGGATCAGCGCTTTGAGTTTCGCATTCTCTTCGCGCAGCTTCTCGTTTTCGGCTTTCACATCCAGCCAGGTGCCGCTATTGCCGGCCTCCACGGGCCGCGCCACCAGCCCCAGCACCGGCGTGAACGCATCGGTCAGCGCGGTGCGCGCCGCCGAAACCACGCCCGGAAAAAATACATTCATGATAAAAAGAAAAAGCGCCGCGCCGAACAGCGTGAAGATGGGCAGCCACGGCGCAAGGGGGCGGAGCGCCGGCGGCAAATACAACGCTTTGGCGCGCGCCCCTTTATTCATCCCTGCCCCGTGCTGCGCTTAGCGGTTGCCATAGGAATTGCCACCCGCATCGATGAGCAGATTTTTTAAATTCTTCATGTCTTCCAGCGCCGTGCCGGTGCCCATGGCCACGCAGGTCAGCGGTTCATCCGCCACCATCACCGGCAAACCGGTGGCATGGCGCATCACGAGGTCTAAATTCCGCAACAACGCGCCGCCGCCGGTCAAAACAATGCCTTTATCCACGATATCGGCGGCAAGTTCCGGCGCGCAGTTCTCTAAAGCGACCTTTACAGCCTCCAAAATCTGGCCCACGGGCTCCGCCAGCGCCTCGGCGATCTGCGCTTCGCTTAAAACGATCTCTTTGGGCACGCCGTTCATGAGGTCACGGCCGCGGATTTCCATTAATTTGCCATCGCCCGCTTCCGGCAGGCTGGCGGAACCGATGTTGATCTTGATCCGCTCCGCCGTCGTCTCGCCGATGAGCAAATTATGATAACGGCGGACATAACTCATCACCGCCTCATTCATCTTGTCGCCCGCGCAGCGCACCGAGCGCGAATACGCAATGCCGCCCAGCGACATGATGGCAACTTCCGTGGTGCCGCCGCCAATATCCACGACCATCGAGCCCGCGGGCTCGGTAACCGGCAGGCCCGCACCAATCGCGGCGGCCACCGGTTCCTCGATTAAATACACGTGCCGTGCGCCGGCGGCTTGTGCCGATTCCTGTATCGCGCGGCGTTCCACCGGCGTTGCGCCGGTGGGCACGCAGATAATAATTTCCGGCGCGGTGAACGGGCTGTGATTGTGCACCTTGCGGATGAAATGCTTGATCATTTCCTCCGCCACATCAAAGTCGGCGATCACGCCGTCGCGCATCGGGCGAATGGCCTGAATATTGCCGGGCGTGCGGCCCAGCATGCGCTTGGCCTCGTTACCCACCGCCATCACCTGCTTTTTGCCGCGCACATTCTGAATGGCCACCACCGACGGCTCGTTCAGCACAATGCCCTTGCCCTTGACGTAAACAAGGGTGTTGGCGGTGCCCAGATCAATCGCCATGTCGGAGGAAAACACACTGAAAAGACTGCCTAGCATAGCAAAAACAACACGCCAAAAAACGGTGGAGAAAACAACGCTCAGAGTTTAGACTGGCCCCCATAATTTTTCACCTGATTTCTGGAAGGAAAAAGCGGGGCGCTAAATGTGGCAACCGCATATTCTGGTTGTAGATGACGACCGCCGCCTGCGCGAACTCATCCGCAAATACCTGGCCGATCAAGGCGTGCTGGTTTCGACGGCGTCGGATGCCGCCGACGCCGCGGCCAAGCTGGAGGCCGCGCGCTTCGATCTCATGGTGCTTGATGTGATGATGCCGGGCGAAGACGGCATTGCGTTTACCAAACGCCTGCGGGGTTTACGCGAACAGCGCCGCATGCCCATTTTATTGCTCACCGCCCGCACCGAAAGCCGCGACCGGATCAGCGGGCTGGAAGCCGGCAGCGACGATTACCTGCCCAAACCCTTTGAACCCCGCGAACTTTATTTGCGCATTCAGGCCATTCTGCGGCGCGGCGCCGAAGAACAAAAGGCGCGTGAAATATGGCTGGGCCGCTGGCTTTATAGTCAGGAACGCGGCGAACTCCGCGATGGCGACGAGCTGGTGCGTTTAACGGAAGTCGAAGCCAGCTTATTAAAAGTGCTGGCCATGGCGCCGGCCGAAACAATCAGCCGCGAGGAACTGGTGGAGCGCGCGAATGTGCCCATCAACGACCGCACGGTGGATGTGCAGGTCACGCGCCTGCGCCGCAAGATCGAGCCCAATCCCAAACAGCCGCGTTATTTAGTGACCGTGCGCGGCGAAGGCTACATGCTGCTGCCCGAACGCGGCAAAGCGAATGAAGGGGCCAGCGCGTGAAACAAACATCGCCAAACCCTTCGCTGTGGCGGCGTTTCCGCTTTGATCTGGCCTTTTTCCATTGGCTGAAGCAGTTTTTGCCGCGCACGCTGTATGGCCGCGCCTTCCTTATTCTGGTCACCCCCGTCATTCTGGCCCAGGCCGTGGCCACCGTGGTGTTCTACGACCGCCACTGGACGACGGTCGCCAACCGTCTGGCTTTCGCCGTGGCCGGTGAAATCGGCGTGATTGTCGATGAAATGGAGCGTGATGGCCCGCAAAAGGCGATCAAACGGCTGGAACGGCCCCTCGCCGAGATCCAGAACTTCACGGTCATGTATGAACCGGGCAAAAGTTTAAGCGCCTATCCCATGCGCGGCGATTACGCGACGATTTTCGCCAGCATGCTGCGGAAAGCGTTGGATGAAAAACTCCAGCGCCCCACCGCGCTGGATTTGCGCTACGCGCGGGAATGGATTGCCGTTTATGTGCCTGTGCAGGGCGGCGTGCTCACCGTGATTTTCCCGGAACGGCGCGTCTATACCCCCACCACCACCATCTTTATTATCTGGATGCTGGGCAGCTCGCTGCTTCTCTCTATCATCGCGGTGCTGTTCCTGCGCAATCAAATTCGCCCTATCAAACGCCTGGCCAAAGCGGCGGAGGCTATCGGCAAAGGGCAGGATATGCCGCAATTCAAGCCCGAAGGCGCCATAGAAGTGCGGCAGGCCGCCATTAACCTGCTTATCATGCGCGACCGCCTGAAACGCCAGATGACCCAGCGCACCGCCATGCTGAATGGCGTCAGCCACGACCTCCGCACCCCTCTTACCCGCATGAAACTGCAACTGGCACTGATGCCGGCCAGCAGCGAAATCGATGAATTAAAGGCCGATGTCGAGGAAATGTCGGAGATGGTGGAATCGTATCTGGCCTTCATCCGCGACAATGATATGGAAGATGTGGCCGCGACCGACCTGGATACGCTTGTGGGCGACGTGGTCGCCGCCATGCGCCGCCTGCATGATGCACAGGGCAAAACCATCCATTTCCGTCCCGGCATGCCGCTTCTGTTGCTGGTGCGCCCGCAGGCCTTGCGCCGGGCCATTACCAATCTGGTCGGCAATGCCGCGCGCTATGGCAAGGAAGTCTGGGTCGCGATTGAAAAGGCCGAGAAGCATGTGTTTATCGTTATCGAAGATAACGGCCCCGGCATTCCCGAAGCGATGCGCGAAGATGTGTTCCGCCCGTTCACGCGCCTTGAAGAATCCCGCAACCAGCAGACCGGCGGCATCGGTTTGGGTTTAACAATCGCCCGCGATATCGCGCAGGCGCATGGCGGCGACATTATTCTGGGAGACAGCGCGCATGGCGGCCTGAAAGCCGCGCTGCGACTGCCTTTATAATATGGATACCCGCCAGATCTTCATCAAAAACTGGGTTTTAAACGCGAATGTTGGCGTTTATGACGCCGAAAAGCGCGGGGCGCAGCGTTTGCGCGCGAATGTAACGCTGGATGAAGCCGCGCCTAAAACGCCCGCGCATCTCAATGAAGCCGTCGATTACGGCGCGCTTAAAGCCGCACTGGAAAAACTGATTTTAAAAGAGCATGTGGAATTGCTGGAGACGCTGGCGGATCGCATTGCCAATCACTGCCTGGCGGATGCCCGCGTAAACCGCGTCACTGTCGAACTTGAAAAGCTGGATATTTTCCCCGATTGCGAATGTGGCGTGAAACTCACGCGTAGTCGTTAACCGTTATGCACGTACCGGCTTTCGCCGGTACCCAGTTTTCTTGTCCCATACAAACTGGATACCAGCTTTCGCTGGTATCCAG
>JBEHYA010000113.1:0-5028 GCA_048498415.1 Pseudomonadota bacterium | reverse complement strand
AGCTAAAATTACTAAATCACTCCCTCATGCCCCGTTGAAAAACGGGGCCCATCCATCCGCATTCGGATTGCTGCGCCATGGGCCCCGGCTTTCGCCGGGGCGTACGTTGTTTTTTATAATTTGCCCAGCGCCAGCTTGACGCGGCTCATGACTTCCGCCCAGTTGCCGTTGATGTTCTGGCGGAAGAGGCGAATGCTGTCGTACCAGGGCGTGTCGTTGCGCTCGAGCATCCAGCGGTAATCGGGATCGTACTGGATGAGGCCCCAGGCGGGCGTGCCGATGGCGCCGGCCAGATGCAGCACCGAGGTGTCCACGCTGATCAGGAGATCAATATTAGCCAATAGCGCGGCGGTATCGCCGAAGTCGTTCAGCTCGTCGCCCAGATAGGTAAAGGGCAGGGAGGACGGCAGGGCCGCCATCTGCTGCAGGGCGCCATCGCCTTTCTGCATGGAAAAGAAATGGGTGTTCGGCACGCTCCACAGCGGCTCGAACAGCTGGACGGGCACCGAGCGCACATGGTCGTTCATGTGGTTGGGATTGCCCGCCCACACGATGCCGATGCGCCGATTGTTATCCTGCGGCAGGCGTTGCTTCCAGGCGGCGACCTTAGCGGCATCGGGCGTGAGATAGCCTTTGGCAAAAGGAATGTTTTCGGCATTCGATTTGAACACATAGGGCAGGCTCATCAGCGGGCACTGATAGGTGTAGTCGGTTGAAATCGGCTCAAAGACATCCTGCACTTCGGCCTGCGGATAATTGGTAGCGAGCAAAGCGTGCATGCTGGGCTGGATGGAGACAATGACCCGGCCCACGCGTTCTGCGACCCATGGGATATAGCGGCAGAACTGGATGGTATCGCCCACGCCCTGCTCGTGATAGAGCACGATGGTGGCATTCTTATCGGTCTCGCCCTTCCAGCGGCGGGCAGGATCAAACAGGCCGGCTTCCGGCGGCTTGCCGGCGGGGGTGCGGTGTTCGAACAATTCCCAGCCGCGTTCAAATTCGCCCAGCACCAGATGCGCCATGCCCTTATTGGCCTTGCCCATGTAGATGCTGGGGTTGTGCTTGAGGGCTTCGGTATAGCTTTCAATCGCCTCGCGGTAGCGGCGCAGGGATTTGAGAATATTGGCACGGTTGTTGTGGCCTTCGGCGCGCTTGGGCCGGAGCTTGATATAATCCTCGATCGTCGCCAGCGCCTCTTCGGGCGCATTCAACTTCACGAGAATAATCGCCTTGGCGTTTAAAAACTGCGGGCGGTTGGGCTGGATTTCCAGCGCCTTGTTGACGGCCGCCAGCGCTTCAGGAAAACGGCGCTGGTCGCGCAGGATCATGGCGTAGGTATCATAAAAATCTGCGGCATGCGGATCGAGCTTGATCGCGTGCAGAATGGCTTGTTCCGCTTCGTCGCGCTTGGCCTGCCGCCGCAGCGCCGTGGCGCGGTTCTGATGCAGGATGGCAAAGTCGGGCTGGATTTTCAGCGCGGCATCAGAGAGCGCCAGCACCATCGCGGCGTTATCTGCGTGCATGGCGATATTGGCGAGGATGTGATAGGCGAGGACGTTTGTGGGATCGCGCGTGAGGACGTCGCGGCAGATCTTGCCGGCGTCGGCATAACGTTCGCTTTCATATAATTTAGCAGCTTGCGCGATCTGGGCTTCGCTGGGCGACGGCGGTTTGCCGGGTGGATGATGCGGCCCCGCCATTGGTGGGGTTATTCGTCGTTGGCGACGATGCCCAGCGCGAACCAGCGCACCATCGACTGGTTGAAGACGGTATCGATCTGGCGCACCGCTTCATCGACCGCGCGCTGCGGATCTTCGAGGCCCAGCGGGCGGAGATATGGGTGATCGGCCATGCGCATCAGATCCTGAGCGAGCAGATTACCCACGTCGTTGAGGCCGCCTTTATCAAGCGCCTTCAAGATCATCGCGTTCATGCCGGAGAACTGCACCGGCCGGCCCACCACGGAAGAGGCGAACAGATAATCCTGAAAATCCACCGCCGTGTCGCGCAGCGCCGCGTTATAGCTGCCGGAAAGGCGCGGGTGGTTCATCTCCACGCCGCCAACATACGAGGCGCGCATGGGCTGTAACACGCCGCAGGCAACCATCATCTGCACGGCATTGAGCACCGTTAGCGCATCGACGCCGGCCAGCGTTTCGTGGTTGACCAGGTCGCCCATGGTGACGGGCATGACGGTGGCGAGCGACAAAATGCCACTATAAAGCGGGCTCACGAACGAGAAGCTCTTGCCCTGGAAGGTGACGGTGCGGGCCACGCGTTCCGGCACTTCGGTGGTGCCAAAGGTAAAGGCGCCAAACAGCGTGACCAGGTTTTCGGTACGCGCCAGCGGCTCGGCGCCCCAGATATCCAGGCGTTCACCGGCGTGCATGGCAAAATCTTTAAGCGCTTCATAAAGCGGATGGCTGCGCCGCGCCACAAGCCCGGCATGGGCGCCGCCGGGAACCGACAGTTCCATATAATTATTGCCGATCAGGCCGCTGCCCACAAAGCTGAGACCGTTACCCGTGAACGCCTGGCTGACCTGCACGGTTTTGCTGGAGCGCGTATCGGCAGGAATTTTACCCTTCAGCCATTCACCGCCTTTGCCGGCTTTGATGGCTTGATCGAACGCATCGGCCTGCAGCGGCTGGGTGGCGAAATAGAGCTGGCCCATGGCGCGGATATCTGCGGCCAGCTGGTCGGCCTTATCCGGGCTTTCGGCCAATAGATGGCGGGCAAGGCTTTGGAACAGCAGTTCATGGCCGTTTTCGTCATCGTAGGTGCGGTAATGGTAGGCAAACGCACCGCCATCGCGCAGCAGCGCGCGCACGCAGGCTTGCAGGCTGGTTAAGCTTTCTTTCGCGGGATTATCGATTTCATCATAGGCCAGGTAATCGAAGCTTTTGGCGGCGATCACGCCATCTTCCACCGCCTGCTTCAGCATGCTGGCGGAGGCCTGCGCGAAGGTAAGATTTTTAACGCCGTAATTTTCCGCGCGCTCCGCGGCGATGTTCAGCTTGGCCAAATCGGGATCGAAGCCGAAGAAGGTGCCTTCCGGGTTGGAGGCAGCCAGCAGGATCAGCCGGTCGCCCGCGCCACAGCCCAGTTCCGCATAGGTGAAGGGTTCGTTCGGCAAGCGGCCGCGGATACCGCGCAGCGCCATGACGTAACTGACTGTAATCGGATCGAACGGAACACGTAACGACGACTTCGCCGCTAACATAAGACTGCCTCACTGCAAGAATAACACATACTTAGGACGCGCCATTAAATGTACTTGGTCAAGGATAACTGCGCGATAATGGCGGTTGCTGAATAACTTGCCTGTAATCGGGATTGTGCAAAAGTAATTTTTGTCGCGACTTCCGCCGAGTCGATGGTCTGGATATTCGAGACCTCGTTGGTGAGCGTGCTGATGAAGGTTGTATGCTGCTGCTTCAAATCATCCAAACGCGAGAGATTGGCGGCATTCGTGCCCTGCAGCGTGGCCAGCAGCGGCTTGGCCGCCGTGAGGAAATCGCGCGCCTTGGCCATGTCGGCAGCGTAATTAGCTGAATCATTCGCGGCCGCTTTCATCCAGCGCAAACCCAAAGCCAGATTCTGGAACGCGGCATCGTTGCTGCTGATGCCGTATTGCACGGTGTAATTATCGTCGATGGTCACGGAATCTTTCGTATACGCTGCGGCGCTGGTGCCGGGCGCCTGCGTATCGTAAGCGGCCAGCGTGGTGCCGGTGGTCACGGCATCCGAGTCAGTGACGGTGGCCAGCGCATCCAGATCGCCCACCGGTTTGGTGGTATAGCGGCCGCCAGCGAACAGGTTGCGGTCGCCCAGCTTCTGGTTGAGGAAGAACGAGAACTGATCCATGAAGCCTTTGACTTGGCTGGACACGGCGGTGTTCGTCGCTTCTTCAAAATTTTCAGTGCTGTTGGCGAGGCTGAGCGCCTGGTTGGTGATATCGGTGAGCGAGGTCAGCGAATTGTCGTAAATCTTCATGCGCGGCTGCGCGATATTGATGACATCAAGATACGACGTGCGCTTGGCGATATCGGTGCGGAAATCGAGGATTCGGCGGGTTTCCGTGAGCGTGTAATCGGACAGGCTGCTCGAGCGTTTGCCGGTCGCCAGCTGTTCGGTGAGATGGTCGAGCTGGGCCTGCACGTTGCGGATCTGCAGGATGCTTTGGGTGCCGAGGCCGAGTGTTGAAATGTTAACCATGGGTTACCTCGTTATTGGCCAAGACCATCTAAAATATCATACATCTTCTGCACCGTGGTGATCACGCGCGCCATGGCGGAATAATTATTCTGCAGCTGCGTGAGGCTCACGATCTCGTCATCCACATTCACACCGGTATCGTCCTGCAGGCGCTTCAGGTAATTATCTTTCTGCGTGCTGTACGTATCGGCGAGACCCTTTAAATGTTCGGCATTCTGGTTTTGCGTATAGATAATGCCGTTGGTCAGGCTGCTATAGGTCTGGTTGCTTAAATTGATGCCGGTGGTCGAGAAGGTGCGGGTTGCCAGATCCATGTCGGTGGCCACGCCCGTGGCGGCTTCCGTTTTAATCGTTTTCGAGCCGTCGAGCAGACTGGCGTTCACAGAAAAATTATAACGCGTGGTGCCGGTGCTGAAGAACGCGCTGGCCAATTCGCCCGCGCTGCCGGCCGTGGGCGTATTATAGGCGGTAGCAAAGGTGCCGGAGGCGTTGGTGAACAGATTAACCAGCGTATCCAGCTGCTGGGTAAGCTTGTAAATCGCGGCCTTGCCGGGATCGTTCAGCGTGGTGGTGTCGGAACCGGTATAGATCATCCCGGTCAGGGCTTCGATCTTGCCGCCGGTGAGCTGGTTGGTGACATCGCCCGCGCCGCCCGCGCCGATGATCTGCGTGCCGTTCCAGCTGAACTGGTTGGCGTTGATATCCATCAGCGAAAAGCCGTTGGGCGTATAGATGCTGATCTGGTTGTTATTGTTATAGAACACATTGACATCGCTGCTCCTGATCAACACCTCGGCGGTTTGGTGC
>JBEHYA010000112.1:0-5131 GCA_048498415.1 Pseudomonadota bacterium | reverse complement strand
TGCCCCGTTGAAAAACGGGGCCCATCTATCGGCCGGCAAATCCTCTACGAACATACCAGCGCAAGCTGGTATCCAGTTTTGTTGCGGAAAGAAAACTGGGTCCCGGCTTTCGCCGGGACGTACATGATTTTTATTGTCATTTCCCCCATTTCCTGTCCAGCGTATCCATCATCTGCGCCATGGCGTGTTCGATGGCGTGCAGCGGCTGGCGGGCGGTGGGGGTGATGTCGGGATTTTTGAGCAGCAGGCTGACGCTGTGCATTACCTCGCGGATCGGCATGCGCAAGTCATGCTGGATTTTTACCAGGTCGGTCACGTCTTCCAGAATGCCCAGCAGAATGGCGGGCTCGCCTTCATCGTCGTAAATCGGCGCTTTAAAAGTGTGGGCCAGCATGGTGCCTTTGGGCGTGGTCACGGGCTCAATCTCGATTTCCACCAGCTTGCCCTCGCGCATGACGCGCAGATCCGTGGCGTGGAAAAAATCGGCTTCTTCCTTGCTGAACAGCTTGTAATCGTTGTTGCCCACCACGTCCTCATGGTGCACGCAGAACAATTCCTCCGCTTTGCGGTTGATCATCAGCCAGTCGAAATTGTTCCTGGCATCCTTGGCGAATACGGCCATCGGCATGTTGTTAAGAAGCGTGTTCAGCATCACGCGCTGGCGCTTTTCTTCCTGCTGCGAACGCGTGACCAGCGCGTGCATCGCCTCCAGGCTTTTCAGGGTGCTGCGGAGGTTATCTTCCAGATGCTCCTTCTGCGCATAGCGGGTTGCAATGATATTGCGGCTTTCCACCAGTTCCGACTGCCAGCGCGCCAGCGCATGGCCCAGCAGCGCCCACACGCCCGCCAGCAGGCTGATGCCGATCGCCGCCACCCCTAAATCGACAAGCGTGGCGCCGGAACGGAACAGAATATCGCGTAGCGTCACCCAGATGATGTAACCAAAACTGATGCTCAGCGCGATGATGAACAGATGCAGCGGGAACGCATCGGCGCGATGAAGCATGCGCCGCAGGCGTTGCAGCGGGTTTGTTTTTGCCGGCGGGCAGGACGGCGGGAACAGGGGCGGGGCGCAATTTTGCACGCCCTGTTGTGCGCCCGGCCCTCTTAAACCTGCTATAATAGAAGGGATACAGGCGTATGCGTTTTAGCGCGGCGGGCCGTTACGCAGAAGCGCATAGGCCACCGGCAGCGCCTGGCGCGCCATGCCGCGCAGGCGCGCGCGGGCCTGCGCCGCATCGGGTTCGCGCAAGGGTATGTTCTCAATAAACCCGCTGGTGCCGCGCACGAACGTCCATAACTGATGCCGGCGCGTAAGGCTGTCATCGGCCAGCAGGGTGGTGGTGACGGCGCTGCCGAATTCGCGCCCGGGATGCAGCGGATGCTCGCGCCGTTCGCTGAGTTCGATTTTCGCGTCTTCAAAAATATCGAGGATATTGATGCCGCGCGGCTCATGCGCGATCAGGCGCACGCGCTCGTCGCTCCGCATGATTTCGGCCAGCCAGCCGCCTTCCCCGTCGCCGCGTATTTCCATGATCCGCGACAACCGCTCGGCGTCCTGGCCTTCCACAACAATTGAACGCATGCCTGGCATGGCCATATTTTACCACGCCCACAGCGAAACTATTTGGGCAAGAAAACGCCGGATTTTCAGGGGAATGTAAGATAATTGGTAGGACCGAGAGGATTCGAACCTCCGACCCGCAGTTTAGGAAACTGCTGCTCTATCCAACTGAGCTACGGCCCTATGGGCTTAGCTATAGCAAATTATTCTGAAGGAAGCATTAGTTGCGTGGAAGCGCGGGCGTATCAATGACGTACGCCCCATTGAAAAACGGGGCCCATGGGGCGGCAATCAAAATGTGGATAGATGGGCCCCGGCTTTCGCCGGGGCGTACATAGAGATAAGTTACCGCACACCCGGCCCCGGCTCGATCTGCTTGATCTGCTCGGCATCGAATTCATAGGCGGTCGAGCAGAATTCGCATTTCACTTCGATGACGCCTTCTTTTAAAATCTCTTCCATCTCGTCGGCGGGGAGGGTGGAGAGCACCATGGCGACCCGCTGGCGCGAGCACCTGCACTGGTCGCGAAGCACTACCGGCGCATCGGCTTCCAGCTGCTCCTCGTGGAACAAACGGTGCAGAATTTCATCGGTTGAAAGCTTGGCATCCAGCAGTTCTTTTTGCGTCAGCGTCTCGAGCAGCGCTTTGCTGCGGTTCCAGTCTTCCGCGTGTTCTTCGGCCTCTTTCACGCCATCCTGAAAATTATTATTGGCGGCATAACCACCCTGATGCGGCAGGCGCTGCAGCATGATCACGCCGGCATCCCAGTGGCCCTTTTTGTCTTTTTCGGCGAATACCTTGAAGGTGGTATCAATCTGTTCCGACTGGCGGAAATAGTTTTGCACGCAATCGGCCATGCTGCGGCCAACCAGTTCCACAATGCCCTGATAGCGGTCGTTATTCGTATTGCCGCTATCCACCGTGAACGCCAGATGGCCTTTACCCAAAAGCAGCGCGCCGCCCACCTTGGCTTTCTTCACCTTGTCTTCATCGAACTGGGCGTAGCCGCGCATGGCGCCATTGCGCTCGATATCGCAAACCAGCATATCCACCGGCCCGTCGCCGCGCGTTTGCAGGGTGAACACGCCTTCGTATTTCAACGCAAACGCCAGCGCCACGGTCAGCGCCATGGTCTCCGCCAGCAACTGGCCGACGTCTTTGGGGTATTCATGGCGTTTGATGATCGCATCAATCGCCGGGCCAAGCCGCACGGCGCGGCCGCGAATGCCGCTGCGCTTTAAAACAAAGCCCTGCACCTGATCCAGATATTGCTGTTGCGGCGGCGTTTTTTTATTCATATTTATAAGTCTGCCAAGGAACGAACTCTAAGCCAACCATATAATCCGTGACCGACCTTTCGCCAAGCCACGCCCCCGTTATCCTTTCTGCACCGCGCCCTTCCGCGCTGCCCGCGGGCCTTCGCGTCTATGCCATCGGCGATATTCACGGCCGGGCGGATTTGCTGGTGCAGATGCTGCACCTGATTGAAGCCGACCGGCAGGGCTTTCATGGCGATATCAAAGTGATTTTTCTTGGCGACTACATCGACCGCGGGCACCTCAGCCAGCAGGTGCTGGAGACGCTTATTCATCTCGCCAAAACCAACAGCGCGGTGGAATTTATTCGCGGCAACCATGAAGACGTCATGGTGCGCCTGTTCCGCGATCATTCGGTGGTGCCCGGCTGGTTTCATTATGGCGGCCTGCAAACCCTTCGTAGTTATGGCATCGATGTGCCCAACGCCACGCAGGATTTTGACGATATGTTTCGCCTGCGCCGCCAGCTCGAACAGAAAATGCCGGACGAGCACAAATATTTTGTGAACGGCCTGCAGCATATGCTGCGCTATGGCGATTACGTGTTTACCCATGCCGGCGTTCACCCCGGCCGCGCCCTTGATAAGCAGGATACCCATCACTTGATGTGGATCCGCGAGCCGTTTTTGAGCAGCGATAAAGATCTGGGCTTCACCGTGGTGCACGGCCACAGCATCCGCCTGAAGCCGGAAATTCAGACCAGCCGCATCGGCATCGATACGGGGGCCTATGCCACCGGGCGTCTTACCTGTCTGGTGCTGGAAGGCGATACGCGCCGCTTTCTATCAACGTAAACTTAGCCAGCAACCGGGTTGGAACAGCTGGCCATGCGGTTGATCCATTCTTCTTCCACGGCCGGCGGCAGGCCATGCTGTGAAAGCCATAAATTCTGCAAATGGTACGCTTCAAATTCCTTGGCGTTGTTGCACGCGTATTTGCGGCCATTAAAGGCCTGCGCATGGTGCACCAGTTCGTGGACTAAAAAGCTCACGGTGCGGGTATCGTTCGCATCCCAGAAATCTTCATCCACCACGACCAGGTTAGGCACATATAAAGCGCGCGCGAGCGCGGCCTGACGTTCCGGGTTGCCGATCAAGGCCACCATTTTATCGCGGCTGATTGCAATACGCGGCAGATACGGCACACGAATGTGCATCTGCTCCTCCACCCACTGCATCAGGGGCGTTGCGAAAGCAGGGTTAACGAAACCGGCATCTGCTTTCGCAGGATTGGCCGAAAATGTACCCAACAATAAGAAAAGGCATAAAAAATATAGATAACGCATAATGTAAAAAATTATGCCGTGCGGTTCTTAATAAGCCTCGAATAATGCCTAAAATGCTGTGGAAAACTTGCCCTAATTTGGCCGCCTTGCGGTCGTTTTTGCGTCAATTATTGGCGTTTATATATCTAACAGCTTCTTGATACGCCTTTTGTTAGCCTGCCATATCCGTTAATTTAAGCCTGAAAGAGAAAGGTTCATCCCATGCGCCAGACCATTGCCCTTGTTGATGACGACCGCAATATTCTGACTTCCGTCGCCATGGCGCTGGAAGCCGAAGGCTTTGACGTGCGCTCCTTTTCCGATGGCGACGAAGCTTTGCGCGGCCTCACCCAGCGCCCGGTGGATCTTGCCGTGCTCGATATCAAAATGCCGCGTTTGAACGGCATGGAGCTGCTCTCTAAAATTCGCCAGACCTCCTCGATGCCCGTGATCTTCCTCACCTCGAAAGATGAAGAAGTGGACGAGCTGATGGGCCTTCGCATGGGCGCCGATGATTATATCCGCAAGCCTTTCTCGCAGCGCCTGCTGGTGGAACGCATCCGCGCGCTGCTGCGCCGTAAATCCACCGGCGGCCAGGAAGCTGCGAACGATGCCAACAGCGTCATGGTGCGCGGCGATCTGGTGCTCGACAGCGCCCGCCACAGCTGCACCTGGAAGGGCAAGGATGTGAATCTGACCGTGACCGAATTCCTGCTTGTCCGCGCACTCGCCCAGCGCCCGGGCCACGTGAAAAATCGCGACCAGCTGATGGATGCCGCGTATGGCGAATCCATCTATGTCGACGACCGCACGATTGACAGCCACATCAAGCGCCTGCGCAAAAAATTCAAGGAAGTCGACGACGATTTCGTACAGATCGAAACGCTGTACGGTATTGGTTATCGGTATAAGGAATAACTTCAACAGCCAAACTCTCTCAGGCATCCCCGCGCAGGCGGGGATCCAGTTTGGTTTTGGATGGAAAT
>JBEHYA010000111.1:0-5143 GCA_048498415.1 Pseudomonadota bacterium | reverse complement strand
CACGAACATCCCAGCGAAAGCTGGGATCCAGTTTATTTTTCGCAGCAAAACTGGATTCCGGCTTTCGCCGGAATGTACGTACCCTCATTTTCACCATGTCGAAAAATTGCCACACTTCGGCGCGGCCAAATCAATTGGCAACGGCATCCGGCTGCGCTATACTAAACTGACCAGTTTAGTTTTGTCCCAGCCCATCCGTGGAGCCTGCTTTGCTACAATCCAGCACCAACCCGTCCGAAAAAACGGCCTTCTTCGCCGCCGCCCGCACGCACATGATCGAAAGCCAGCTGCGGCCGAACAAGATCACCGATGATAATCTGCTGGCCGCCATCACCGCCATGCCGCGTGAAGTGTTCGTGCCCGATGATAAACGCGCGTTTGCCTATATCGATGAAGATATCGATATCGGTTTTGGCCGCACGCTGCTGGCCCCGCTTACCATCGCCACCATGCTGCAGGCGTTGCAAATTCAGCCCGCCGACCGCGTGCTGGATATCGGCGCCGGCACCGGTTACGCCGCCGCACTCCTCAACGATATAGCCGGCGAAGTGATCGCGCTGGAATCCGATCCCGCGCTCACCCGCGCCATCCAGCAAAACCGCCAGACCTTCAGCCTGGAAAACATGAACGCGGTGCAGGGCGCCTTATGCGATGGGTTTGCCAATCATTCGCCCTATCAGGTCATTCTGATTGAAGGCGCCGTGCAGTGGGTGCCGGAAAAAATCATCCATCAGCTCGCCGAAGGCGGGCGCCTGGCCTGCATCGTCTACCCGCCGGGTGAAACCTTCGGCCGGCAGGGCGAAATCCGCATTTACACCAAAACCGCCACCAGCATTACGGAAACAGTTATCGCCGATGCCGCCGCGCCGCTGCTCCCCGGTTTCAACCTCCGCCCGCAATTCGAGTTATAAGCATGACAGACGCGCCGCTTGAAATCGATGTGAATGCACTCAAGCGTATGCGCGATGCGCAGGAAAATTTTGTGCTGCTCGATGTGCGTGAAGATGCAGAAATAGCAACCGCCAAAATAAATGGCTCACTGCATATCCCGATGGGCAATATCCCCTCGCGTGTTAATGAGTTGTTCAAAGATAAGCGGATAATTGTCCATTGTCATCACGGGGGCCGCAGCATGCGCGTCACCCGCTGGCTGCGGGACAATGGTTTTGAAAATGTCTCCAACCTTGCGGGCGGCATCGATGCGTGGTCCACGGAAATCGATCCCGCCGTCCCAAGGTACTGATATGAAAAAATATCTCTACGCTTCGCTGCTTCTAGGCGCCCTTGCATCTCCCGCACATGCCGAAACCCTGCAGCAGGCGATGACCCGTGCCTACATGGCCAATCCCTCGCTGCAAGCCGCCCGCGCGCATTTACGCGCGACCGATGAAGGCGTGGCGATCGCAAAATCCAGCGCGCGCCCGCAGGCCGATATCAATGCCAGCGCCGGGCTATCCTATGCCGAATATAATAATGTCTCCACCAAGCTGGTGCCCCGCCAGGTGGGCGCCACCGTCACCCAGCCCATCTATTTAGGTGGCCAGATCGATGCCAGCGTGGATGCCGCCAAAAAAAATGTGCTGGCCGAACGCGCCAGCCTCATGAACACCGAACAGCAATTGCTGCTCAGTGTTGCCCAGGCTTTCTATGACGTGGTGCGCGATCAGGCCGTGCTGCGCCTCACCAAAAAGCAGGAAGAGGTGCTGACCAAAGAACGCCAGGCCGCGCGTGACCGCTTTAAAGTCGGTGAAGCCACCAAAACCGATGTCAGCCAAGCGGAATCGCGTCTCGCCGGCTCCACGGCCGACCGCATCGAAGCCGAAGGCAAACTTTCCATCAGTCAGGCCACCTATGAACGCATCGTCGGCATGGCGCCCGGCCAGCTGCAATATGAAAAGCCGGTCATAAGCCTGCCGGTCTCGCTGGATGATGCGCTGGATCGCTCGCAAAAAAATCACCCGCAGGTTGTCGCCGCGCAATACACGGAGCAAGCCGCGGAAAACGATGTGGATTACGCACAGGGCGCGCTGCTGCCCAAGCTTAGTTTAGAAGCCAGCGGCGCCAAAGCGTGGGATAGCGGCTCCGCTTTCCCTAACGACCTCGATAGCGCGCAGATTTTGGCCAAGCTCACCATTCCCCTTTATCACGGCGGCGATTACGCCAAAACGCGCGAAGCCAAGCAAACCGCCAACCAGCGCCGCATCGAAGTCCACGATGCCATGGATCAAACCCGCCAGAACACCGTCCGCGCATGGCAGGAACTTATTACGGCACGCGCCGCCATTCAGGCCCGCCATAGTCAGGTCGATGCCGCGCAGATGGCCTATGAAGGCGTGAAACAGGAATCCGAAGTTGGCACCCGCACGGTGCTTGACCGCCTTGATGCCGAAGCCGAAGCCTTGCAGGCACAGGTCAATCTGGTTCAGGCCGAACGTGATCAGGCCGTCTCCAGCTTCGATACCAAAGCCGCCGTGGGCGAACTCACCGCCGCCGAAATCGCGCTGCCCGTTACGCCTTACGATCCCGTCCAGCATTACGATGAAGTCAAAGATAAATGGATTGGCCTGAGCAGTACCGGCGACCGCGATGACCCCAAGGCGGGGGAACCGCTGCCGGCCCCGCCGCAGGCCCAGCCTGCCGCACGGCCCATCACCCCGCCGCTGCCGCCAACCAGCCGCGCCGTGCCGGTTACCAGCAACCTGCCGGAACAGCCGGTTAAAACCGCTGCCGTCGATGCGCCAATGCTCAATGCCGATGGCGTGCGCATCGTCCAGCCCGTCCGCACCAACCCGGATTCCCCGGCGCCAGTCCCTGCACCCACCACAACCACCGCTAATAGCGGCGATATTACACAGAATATGGGGTTCAACCGCTAAGCCTATCCGTCATGCCGGCGAAGGCCGGCATCCACGACAGGCCATTAAACAAAGCCTTCGTCATGTGGCTTTTCGTGGATGCCGGCCTGCGCCGGGATGACAATGTCTTGGCAAAGCCTGTTATTTCCATACTCAAACAGAAGCCGCAGCCTAGATTCTGGGGGTTTTTCAACAAAGTCTTTGCGCGTGGCAGGTTTTATTATTTAAATTCAGGGGTGAACGAATAACCTCTTATGATTCTCCGTTTTTCTCATGGCTGAAACCGCTGCAAACGAACCGTCGATGGAGGAAATCCTTGCCTCCATCCGTAAAATTATCTCGGAAGACGGGGCAACGGTACAGGCGGCTGATCCCCCTGATGCCATCCTCGATCTAACAGAAGAAGTTGCTCCTGCGCCGGAACCTGTGGCCGCTGCGCCAGCACCGGAACCGGTCGCCGAGTTACCCGCTGATCCGGTGATTGAAATGGAAGATACGCCGCCTGCCGCACCCGCCACACCCGCACCGCAGGTGGAAGTTGAAACTGGCGATGGTCTGGTTTCCGATGCCGCCGCTGCGGCGTCTGCCGCAGCGCTTGGCGGTCTGGCGGGCCTGCGCACGCAAGCCACCATCACCAGCTTTCCAATTGGCAACGGCAGCGCCACGCTGGAAGGCATGGTGCTTGAATTCATCCGCCCGCAATTGAAGGCATGGCTTGATGCCAACCTGCCTACGCTTGTGGAACGCATCGTTCAAAAAGAAATCCAGAAAATCACGCGCGATCTGCGCTAACCGGTTTACTTGGGCTCTCTGTCATCCGGCGAAGCCACCGGCGCCAGACCGGCAGGACGCAACGGTACCCCGTGCTCAAGGGCTGCGCGCAAACGCGCTTGTAAAGTTGCGGCTAAATCCAGTTCAGGATTTTTTGGGCCTTCTTTGGCAATATCGCTATGTGCATCGCCAATACCTTTCATGCGATCTGATACTCTAGACATAATATATCATCCTATCTTTTTCTGTCCGGCGGCGTTGCCGGGAAATAATTCACGTACCTTATCTGGCTTATATGGCTCTGCAGGGGCGCTTGTGTACTTGGTCAGCGTCCAGAAGTCCATATCCTTGTTGAACAGCAGGCTTTGAAATTCATTGTCATCGTAATATTCGGGCGGCACATAGCCTTCTTCAAACGGGTTATCATCCTTGCGGCAGGCCATTTCCACCATATGATCCAGGAATTCGTCATAGATTTCATCGCCGCGCTCGCTGCGCAGTGCGGCATGATTTTGTGTCTCGGCAAATATAATGCGTGCGATCATATATTCCGATTGATCCGGCGATAGCGCATCAAACAATTCGCTTTCAGTGGCTTTCCACTCATCTTCATCAACCGGGTTTTGCGCAATGGTTTTGGTGCGCCATTCACGAAATAACGCCTGCCGTTGTTCCGCCACTTGAAGA
Source organism: Pseudomonadota bacterium (assembly GCA_048498415.1). GTDB lineage: Bacteria > Pseudomonadota > Alphaproteobacteria > UBA9219 > RGZA01 > JBEHYA01. The sequence goes on along the minus strand of JBEHYA010000111.1, from coordinate 830 downwards.
ACTAAACGCTCGAAATTCTCATCCATCGCCTTCAGCATGGCTTCAGGCGTGGGCATGGCGAAGATGCGCATTTTCGGAAGGCCGTAATTATCGGCCATATCGCTGCACACATTATAGGCGTAGGAATAGGAACTTTCGGGGTAACGCAACGTATAATCCTTTAAATCCGGGGTTATTATAGGGGCGGGGGCCGAAAATAATTCATGAAATCGGGGCCGGTTTTAGGTAAACTCCGCCCCTTAAACAGCTGATTTATTGCGATAAACCCATGGAAAAGACCTATACCCCCGCTGAAGTTGAAGCCAAGCGTTACCCGGAGTGGGAACGCACCGGCGCCTTTGCGGCCGATGTAAAATCGAACAAAACGCCTTATTGCATCATGATGCCGCCGCCGAATGTGACCGGCAGCCTCCACATGGGCCACGCACTCACCTTTACGCTGCAGGATATTCTGGTGCGCTACCAGCGCATGCAAGGCAAAGACGTGTTATGGCAACCCGGCACCGATCATGCCGGTATCGCCACGCAGATGATCGTCGAGCGCCAGTTGGCTGCGCAAAAAACCTCGCGCCATGATCTGGGCCGCGAAAAGTTTCTGGAAAAAGTCTGGGAATGGAAAGAAGAAAGTGGCGGCACGATTACCCGCCAGCTCCGCCGCCTTGGCGCATCCCCCGACTGGCCGCGGGAACGCTTCACCATGGATGAAGGCCTCAACAAAGCCGTCACCCGCGTGTTTGTGCAGCTTTACCGTGAAGGCCTGATTTACAAGGACAAGCGCCTTGTGAACTGGGACCCCAAGCTGCTCACCGCCATCTCCGATTTGGAAGTGG
>JBEHYA010000110.1:0-5230 GCA_048498415.1 Pseudomonadota bacterium | reverse complement strand
CGCTTGATCGAGCATGTGGCGGCGCGTCTTCACACCGTTGAAAAACGGGGCCCATCTATCGGCATGTGTATTATAGAACCATGGGCCCCGGCTTTCGCCGGGGCATACGGCTAGTTTAATCATGCTCCATGAATTGGCTATAGCAATCCATCTGATAAATCACGCCATTCCTTATTATTTTTTTCGATAAGTTCAATTTTCCATTGGCGCTGCCATTCTTTCATCTGCCGCTCGCGCAGGGAAGCTTCCTGAGGTGTTGGATAGGCTTCGTAATACACCAGCATGTGAAGGCCGTGCTGTTTAGTAAAACCATCAATCAATTTATTTTTGTGTTCAAACATGCGGCGTGATAGATCGCCGGTCATGCCGATATAAAGCGTGCCGTTGGGTTTGTTGGTAAGGATGTAAACGTAGAAGAATTTTTCCATTTGGAAGTGTATGCCCCGGCGGAAGCCGGGGCCCATCTATCGGCATTTGGATTGTGGAACGATGGGCCCCGTTTTTCAACGGGGCATACTATCTATCTTTTCTCAAACAATTCCGCCAACTGCCCCAGCACGGTGCCGCCGAGTTGTTCGGCATCCGTCAGCGTGACGGCGTTCTGGTAGTAGCGCGTGACGTCGTGGCCGATGCCGATGGCCAAAAGTTCCACGGGTGACGCGTTTTCGATTTTGTGGATGACCTGGCGCAGGTGCTGTTCCAGATAGGTGCCGGGGTTGACGGAAAGCGTGCTGTCATCCACCGGCGCGCCGTCGGAAATCACCATGAGAATGCGGCGGTCTTCGCGGCGGCGCAGCAGGCGGTCGTGGGCCCAGAGCAGCGCTTCGCCGTCGATGTTTTCTTTGAGTAAACCCTCGCGCAGCATCAGGCCAAGGTTGCGGCGGGTGCGGCGCCACGGCGCATCCGCAGCTTTATAGATGATGTGGCGGAGATCGTTGAGGCGGCCGGGGTGCAGCGGTTTGCCGGCCTTCAGCCAGCTCTCGCGGCTCTTGCCGCCTTTCCAGGCGCTGGTGGTAAAGCCCAGAATTTCGACTTTAACCGCGCAGCGTTCCAGCGTGCGGGAGAGAATATCGGCGGTAATCGCAGCCAGCGTAATCGGCCGCCCGCGCATGGAACCGGAATTATCGATAAGAAGCGTGACCACCGTATCGCGAAATTCCATTTCGCGTTCCACCTTGTAGGACAGCGACGTGCCGGGGGAGAGAATGATACGCGTGAGGCGCGAGGCATCCAGCAAACCTTCCTCGCGGTCGAAATGCCAGCTGCGCGCCTGTTTGGCCAATAACTTGCGCTGCAGGCGGTTGGCGAGCTTGGCGATCACGCCGTGATAGCTGCGGAGCTGATTATCGAGCTGGAGGCGAAGCCGCGCGAGTTCATCGGAGGGCGCTAATGTTTCGGCATGCACCACCGCATCGAACTGGGTGGTGTAGGCATTATAGGTAGTAAGGCCGCTGGCGCCGCCTTCGCCTGCATCGGGGATATCTTCGAGGCCGCGGTCGGCTTCGGCATCGCCACTCACGGGGTCATCGCCTTCTTCCGTCTCACCGATCACTTCCTGCACGGCCTGCGGGGTTTCGGATAAACCTTCGGCCTTATCGCTCTGGCTTTGGCTTTCGGCTTCGGAGGATTCTTCCTGTTCGGATTCCTGCGGCGTGTTGTCTTCGGGGTTTTGTTCACCCGGCGCGCTATCGTCCTCGGGGCTACCCGGAAAATCCATGTTCAGTTCGCGCAAGATGCGGCGGACTTCCGCGGCGTAGGCTTCCTGGTTCATCAGCAGCTTGGGCAGATTGCCCAGATGCGGGCCGATGCGCTGTTCGATGAAGGGCTTCCATAAATCCAGCGCGTGTTTGGCATCACGCGGCAGTTTGCCGTGAGAGAGAATTTCATGCGCCATGAAACGGAGCGCATCGTTGAGGCCCACCAAACTGCGTTCATTGGCTTCGTGATAACCCAGACGCCGCGCGCGGTCGTGCAAAATGGCACTGATGTTTTCGGCAATGCCGGGCATATCGTTGGCGCCGATGGCTTCGCAGCGCGCCATTTCCAGCGCGTCATAGACCAGCCGGGCGGTGTCGCCGGCGGGCTGGTGTTTGCGGTAGACGTCTTCGGAATGGTGGCGCAAGTACAGCGCGGCGGAATCGGCGGAGCCGCGCACCAGCGCGCGGGCATGCGCCGGCATATCGCGCGGCGGCAGCGGCAGGCGGGCGCGTTTCTGGCGCACGCCGGGCTGCCCGTCGCCGAACATCACTTCCATTTCGTTTTCGCGTGCGAGCGCGCGGGCGGTTGAAACGGTTGCCCGCTTGAAGCGTTCAATCTCGTCGTCGCCCAAGCTCGCCATTATCAGCTATTCTGTTTTGGTGCCTGCATCACACAGGAAAAGTTGGTGGGCTTTTTGGTCAGCCCTTCGATGCGGATGTGGATGACCTGCGTGGTGCTGGGCACGCGGAACTTTTCCTTGACCAGCAGGTTGCCCGTGACCGCCAGATCGTTGCCGCCATAGCCGCGGTAATTGATGGGTTTGCCGGCACTGATAAGCACGCTGGCTTCCGCCGGGCCCGCTTCAAGGAGCGAGAAGTTATAGGTGTAGCCTTTGGCAGGCGTTGGCATATCGCCCGTTAAAATCACCGTCTGGCCATCGCGGGCGAAAGCAAAATGCGGGTCTTCGCACAGGATGCCGGGGTCTTGATCAAGCGGTTCCGACATCGCGAGCTGGATGGCAAAAAGCATATCGAGCATGAGGCACCTATGGGTTAATTAGTGGTGGGTGCGTTGAGCGGCAGCTCAACGTTAAAGCAGCGCTGGAAATATTCGGCCAGCGCCGGGCGTTCGGTTTCATCGCACTTGTTCAAAAAGCTGAGGCGGAAGGCGGTGGCGACATCGCCGAAAATCGTGAGGTTCTGCGCCCAGGTAATCACGGTGCGGGGACTCATGACCGTTGAAAGGTCGCCGTTGATGAACCCCTGGCGCGTGAGGCCCGCCATCTGCACCATGGCGGCCACGGTCTTGCGGCCGGCTTCGGTGTTGAAGTTGGGGTTTTTGGCGAGAACGATATTCTGTTCCAGCTGCGGGGGCAGGTAATTGAGCTGGCAGACGATCGACCAGCGATCCATCTGGCCCTGGTTGATCGGCTGCGTGCCGTGATACAGGCCGGTGGTGTCGCCCAGACCAACCGTATTGGCAGTTGCGAATAAACGGAAGGCGGGGTGCGGGCGGAGCACGCGGTTACGTTCTAAAAGCGTGAGTTTGCCTTCGGCTTCCAGCACCCGCTGGATCACGAACATTACATCCGGCCGGCCGGCATCGTATTCATCGAACACCAGCGCGCAGCGGTGTTGCAGGGCCCACGGGAGAATACCTTCGCGGAATTCGGTGACCTGCTTGCCATCCTGCAGAACGATGGCGTCTTTACCCACCAGATCAATACGGCTGATGTGACTATCTAAATTAATGCGCACGCATGGCCAGTTGAGGCGCGCGGCGATCTGTTCGATATGCGTGGATTTGCCGGTGCCGTGATAGCCCTGCACCATGACGCGGCGGTTATGGGCAAAGCCCGCCAGAATGGCGAGCGTGGTATCGCGGTCGAACTGATAGGTATCATCGGCGGCGGGCACGTATTCGCCGCTTTCGCTGAATGCCGGCACCTGCCAGTCGCTGTCGATGCCGAAAACCTGACGGACCGAGACGTTGATATCGGGAAGGGTTTTTTCTGAAACGCTCATGAATGGCTCGTAAAGGAGTGGGCGGCGTCTAAATAACCTAGCTAGTTAAGCGTAAAAGGCCAATTAATATTAGGCCGTATGCCCCGGCGGAAGCCGGGCCCATCGATCAGCATTCAGATTGCGGCACCATGGGCCCCGTTTTTCAACGGGGCATGCTGTTTATTCGGCACAATTTTTGCGCAAGCACGTTTCTTGCTTACGACGACTCTTCTTCCAGATAAATGGTCTTGAGGAAGGTGAAAGCGCTGTTGAGGCGCTTGATTTTATCATCGGCATCCACATGCGCTTCCACCACATCCGGGTGATGCTTTTTCACCAGCATACGGTAGCTTTTCTTGATCGCCGCAAAATCGACCGGCGGGGCGAGGCCCAGTTCCGCCAGCGCGTCGATCTCCGCCTTGCGGTGGAAGGTGGGCGGGGCTTTGGGCGTCTCGGTTTTCGCTTTCGGGCCGCCGTCTTCGCTGAACATGGTATTGAAGGCTTTGCGGATTTTATCTTCAACCGTATTGCCGCCGCCCACGGGCCAGGTGGGGCGGTTCCATACGCCATCAAAGCGCGTGGCTTCTTCCAGCTCTTCCGCGCTCATGCCCTTATAATAATCCCAGCTCTCGTTGTATTGCTTGACGTGTTCGAGGCAGAACATGAAAAACCGGCGCGCGGCGCCATCGCTGTGGAGCGGATTGTTTTCTTCTAATGTGGCCGTGATCGGCGCGCGGTATTCGCCCACCCCGGAGCATTCGGGGTGGTCGCAGCGGCGGGTGAGCGTGGGCCGTGTATCCGGTACCCATTTTTCAAAAAAATGGCGCGGGATATCCGGGTTCGCCTTGGCGGAGCGCCGGGGCGGGGCGGATTTCAGCGGTGATGATCGGCCGTTTTTAGGCATACCCACTAGAATATCAGATGAAGGGTTGATTTTTAAAGTAAAAGGCGGGATTTCTTTTCACCATGACCTATGCCGAACGCATCCTGAATAAAGTGCAGACCGCGCTTTCCCCTGTGGCGGTGGATTTGCAGGATGACAGCGCACGCCATGCGGGGCATGCGGGCGCTTCGGCGGGTAGCGAAACCCACTTTAAACTGGCTATTACATCGGCGGCGTTCACCGGCAAAAGCCGGGTGGAACGCCAGCGCATGGTCTATGACCTGCTGGCCGATGAAATGCGCGAGCGCGTGCATGCCTTAAGTCTCAGCCTGAAAGCCCCCGGCGAAGCCTGAGCCACGCATACATCAGTATGTAATTGATAATTAAGGCAAAAAAGCCACACCCCTGTACATTCAACCTATTGGTGTATTATTTTGTTTTTAACACCAATAGTGTTGTGTTATGCAACCTATGGTTGTAGCGAATTGCAATAATTCTAGTAATTGGTGTGTTTGGTGTTTGCTGGTTATCCCCCTAATCAACCCGAATGAGGAGTGTGATATGCAGGAAGAATACCCCCGGGCGCTCAGCGCCAATAACGTGAATACCCCTGAAAACCATAGCCTTGAAACCGGCGGCATTCCCC
>JBEHYA010000109.1:0-5260 GCA_048498415.1 Pseudomonadota bacterium | reverse complement strand
CAGTTAGTAATGGCAGGGGCTTCCTCGCGCACTTCACCCCTCCCTTCGGGAGGGGCCGGGGGCGGGCAATCCTCCCGGTTATGAAAATTTTCTGACGGAAGGGATTGCCCGCCCCTCACCCCTCCCGAAGGGAGGGGAAGAAAAGCAAGCCGATCATTTTGTATCGTGATCTGTTGTTCCTGCCACGTATCGCCGGTTTTTGCGAAGCGCTTCACGGGAAACGCATCGAAGAATTCATTGCACAGCATAATCGTGGGCAGTTCTTCAATGGCGCGGCTGTCTTCCAGCCAATGCACCTTGTATTCGCGGAGCAAAGCCTGCTGGCGGGCTTTTAACGCCGGGCTTTTTTCCAACAATATAATATGCGCGGCTTTTAAAAAATCCGGCGCCACTTTGGCGGCGCGCAGCAAATCGCGCATCAGCGTGCCGCGGCCAGGGCCGCATTCCAGAAGAACGAAGGCTTTGGGTTTGCCCAGCTTGTGCCAGCAATCAATGGCCCAGAGGGCGATCATCTCGCCGAACAGCTGGCTGATTTCAGGTGCCGTGGTGAAATCGCCCTTGGCCCCCAGCGGGTCGCGCGTGACGTAATAGCCGTGCACAGGGTGAAAAAGACACCACGCCATATACGTCTCGAACGGCATGGGGCCGTTCCGGGCAATTGCATTGCGGATGAGTTGTTCGAGTTCGGTCACGCTTTCGGCTTGGCTTTTATAACGAGATAAGCGCCTGCCGCCAGCATGGGCAGGCACAGCAACTGGCCCATGGTAATGCCGCCAGCAAGAAAACCGATCTGCGCATCCGGTTCGCGGAAGCATTCCACGAAAGCGCGGAAAAGCCCGTAGAATATAAGGAATATGCCGGAAAGCAGGCCGGTGCGGGCGCGGATGTTCGGATTGGCGGCAAGCACATTAAGAATAATGAATAATGTGATGCCTTCTAAACCCGCATGATAGAGCTGGCTGGGATGGCGCGGTGCGTCGCCGCCATTGGGGAAGATCATCGCCCACGGCACATCGCTGACGCGGCCATAGAGTTCGCCGTTGATGAAGTTGGCGATGCGGCCAAAAAATAAACCGATCGGCGCCACGCAGGCGACCACGTCGGTGTATTCCAGATATTTTACTTTTTGCCGGCGGCAGAAAATATACGAGGCAATGATCACACCAATCAGCCCGCCATGAAACGCCATGCCGCCGTGCCAGAGCATGAGGGCTTCCAGGGGGTGATCGGCGTAATAGGCAAAATTATAAAACAGCACATAGCCCAGCCGGCCGCCCAGCAGAATGCCGCCAATAATCCACGGCACAGAATCTTCGAATACTTTGGGCGCCGGGCCTAACGGGTTTTGCCTGGCCAACTGCATGGCCCGCCACCAGCCCAGCAGCACGCCGGCGATATAGGCCAGCGCGTACCAGCGGATGATCACGGGCCCGAGTGTTAATGCGACGGGGTCGATGTGGGGGTAAGCGAGCATGGCGTTATATAAAGCCATACCTCATTCCCGCGAAAGCGGGAATCCAGGGTAAATGCCATAATCGCATTATATCGCCGCTAATTGCGGCTTTAGCTGGATCCCCGCTTTCGCGGGGATGAGGTTAATCGCGATGAGTAATCTTTTGTTTACCTTCGCGGGCTTACGTTTCTGGCCTTCCACCAACAGGGGGCATCATGGCGAGCCGCGCTGAAATTCTGGGCAAGCTGGGCAAATTAGGCAGCCAGGCGTTTGTTTCCGCCGCCACGCTTCGCCGTGAAGTTGAATCGGTTGCCGCCGACCGGCTGGAAAAGCTGGCCAAAAATATCGGCCTGGTGCGGAAAGAAGAATTCGAGCAGCTGCGCGCCCTTCTGGTCGCGGCGCGACGCGAGCAGGATGAACTAAGGGGCCGGCTCGAAAGTGTTGAGAAAAAATTAAACTTAAAAAGTAGCGCGATAAAAAAAGCGCCTCTCGCACAGAAGGCCAAGAAAGCAAAGCCGCGAAAATGAATCGCGTTCGAAAAGAACGAGCCGGTGAGTCAAAAGAGTCACAACGGCGTTGGGTAAGCGCATTCGCCCACAGATAAAACGCCGTGCCAAAAGAATCACACTTCGGGCGACGCGGTGCAAATCACTAGTGTCGCCTCTTGCGGCGCAGATTCAGGTTATGTCACGGTGACTGGTCGCTGCATCCCGCGTCGCTGATTTCAAGTTGGTTGTGCGGTCGGGTTTATAAAGTTTCGGAGTTGTTGTTCATGTCGCTCGCCTTACACCACGAAGTTGTTCAGCAGCCCAACCCCCTCGATATGGTCGAGGAGATTGTGCTGGCCAACCAGTGGCACTTCGAACGCTCGCATGACGACGAGCTGGTCGTAGAAATGAACGGCGCGTGGTGCCAGTACCGCATGTACTTTTTATGGCAGCGCGATATCTCAGCCCTGCAGTTCACCTGCCAGTTCGATATGAAGGTGCCGGATAACCGTCAGGTCTCGGCCTATGAGCTGATCGGCATCGTCAATAACCGCCTGTGGTTCGGCCATTTCGACCTATGCTCGGAAGAAAAAACGCCGCTCTTCCGGTATACCAGCCTCTACCGCGGTTCTGCGGGCCCGGCGCTGGAGCAGTTGGAAGACATGGTGGAAATCGCTTTAACCGAAAGCGAACGCTTTTACCCCGCCTTCCAATACGTGATTTGGGGCGGCAAGAGCGCGCAGGAAGCCATGGTTTCGGCCATGATCGACCCGGCAGGCCGGGCTTAAGTCCAACAGGGTTGGCTAGCACTCATTTTCCGGCTATTTTCGCCGGATGATCAATCATCTCATTCTCGTCGGTTGCGGCCATATGGGCGGCGCCATGCTGCGCCGCTGGATCGACGCCAACGCGGCTTCCCACATCTATGTGGTCGATCAGGCCGTGCAAAATGTGAAGCAGCTTCTTAGCGAACGCGTGCAAGGCTTTGTTAGCGTTGATGATTTGCCCGCTGACCTTGCGCCGGATGTCATCATGTTTGCCGTGCGCCCGCAAATCATGGCGGAGGTGGCGCCTCTTTATAAGCGGTTCGACGAGGCGTTATTCCTTTCAGTAGCGGCTGGATTGAAGCTGGAATTCTATACCAGGGCGCTGGGCGCGGGCGCCCGGGTGATCCGTGTCATGCCCAACCTTGCCGCCAAGATGGGCGAGGGGGCGACTTTATTAATTAAGAACCACCACGCCACCCGCCCCGATATGGCGATAGCCGACAAGCTGATTGGCGAACTGGGCATCAACGCCTGGCTGGAACGGGAAGAGCTGATGGATATCGGCACCGCGCTTTCCGGCTGCGGCCCCGCTTACTTTTATATGCTGGCTGATTATATGGCCGAAGCGGCTGCGAAGGCGGGCTTGCCGATGGAGCTGGCGCAGGAACTCGCCAAGCAAACCATGATCGGCGCGGCGACTTTATGGAAAGACGATGCCACATCCGCCCAGCAGCTTTATACCAACATCGCCATTAAAGGCGGCATGACGGAAGCCGCCCTCAACGCTTTTAAAAAGAACGACGCATTCAAGAAACTGGTGGATGACGCCATGCAGGCCGCAGCAAACCGCGGCAAGGAACTGGCGAAGTAAATGGCGAAGAAAAAAGCTGCATCATCAAATGATTTATTCGCGCGGCTTTTTGCGTTGATTGAAAAGCGCGGCTGGGTGCAGCTTTCGCTGCCATCCATTGCCAGGGCGCTGAAGATGCCGCTGGCGGAATTGCTGCAAACATATCCCGATAAAAACGCGCTGCTCGCCGGCTTTGCGCGGCATATCGATCAGCTTGTGGCGGCGCATGAGATTGATAGCGATGCGCCGATCAAGGAACGTATTTTTGAAGCGATCATGCTGCGGCTGGATGCGCTGGCGCCCTATAAAGCCGGCGCCGTCCGACTCATGGATGAATTGCAGGGCCACCCGAATGCGCTTTTGGCGCTGGGGCTGGAGGCGGGGTGCCAGCTGCGCCGCTCCATGCAATTAATGCTGGAACTGGCCCATGCTACATCAGGCGGTATGCGGGACGAAGCGTTGCTTGCAGGCGTAAAGCTCATTTACCTTCAAACCTTACGCACATGGAAGAATGACGATAGCGCAGACATGGGTAATGCCATGGCGGAACTCGATAAATGGCTGGAACGACTCCTGCGGCTTTTGCGCCTTTAGTTGTTTGTAATTGCCAAAAAAAGAGTGACATGGGCACGCCCCCATGCGAAAAAATGGCCAGTGCAATTTTATTAGAGGTTACTCATGGCCAAAGCGAATGGTTCTGCCTACAGCAATTTCATGCCTAACTTTGATATGTCGGCCTACATGCCGGATATCAGCAGCATGAAGATGCCCGCCTTCGGTTTTGATGTGAACGCCATGATGCAGGCGCAGCGCCGCGCCGCGGAAACCATGACCCAGATCGGCCAGAAGTCGATGGAATGCGCCCAGCACCTGATGCAGCGCCAGGGCGAGATGGTGCGTGAAAGTTTGAGCGAAGGCGCCCAGATCATGAGTGAAGTGATGGCCGCCGGCACGCCGGAAGAAAAGATGGCCAAGCAGTCGGAGCTCACCAAGGCCGCGATTGAAAAGGCGATTGCCAACAGCCGCGAGCTGGTGGAAATGCTGACCGAAGCCAACCGCGAAACCGCCGAAATGTTCTCGAGCCACGTCTCGCAGACCATGAACGAAATGCGCGTGACCGCGCCGCGCGGCCAAGCCTAAATAAAAAAACGTGATTACCTACGACGATTTCCTGAAAGTCGATATCCGCGCGGGTACGATTGTGAAAGCCGCTGTGTTCGCGGAAGCGCGCAAGCCCGCCTACAAGCTGGAAATCGATTTTGGGCCGGAGCTTGGCATCAAAAAATCATCCGCCCAGATCACGGTGCATTATACGCCCGAACAACTGATCGGCCGGCAGGTGATGGCGGTGGTGAATTTTCCCGAAAAACAAATCGGCCCGTTGATGTCGCAGGTGCTCACGTTAGGTGCGGGCGATGAAAACGGCGCGGTGGTGCTATTGGGCGTCGACCACAAAGTGCCGAATGGCAGCCGGATGTATTGATTGATGTATGCCCCGCCCGCAAAACGGGGCCCATTTATCCGCTAAACAAATCCCATCCGTACATACCAGCGAAAGCTGGTATCCAGTTTATATGGGACAAGAAAACTGGGTACAGGCTTTCGCCGGTACGTGCATAACGGTTAACGACTACGCGTGAGTTTCACGCCACATTCGCAATCGGGGAAAATATCCAGCTTTTCAAGTTCGACAGTGACGCGG
>JBEHYA010000108.1:0-5420 GCA_048498415.1 Pseudomonadota bacterium | reverse complement strand
CGTGCGCGTCTCCATTATGGGCAGCCAGAAAGCCCCCACCCTCCAGATCATGGCCGAAAAGGCCAATGGCGAAGGCATGGGCGTGGAAGATTGCGAACTGATCAGCAAAAACGTCTCCGCCCAGCTCGATGTGGCCGATCCCATTGCAAACGCCTACACGCTGGAAGTCAGCTCGCCGGGCATCGACCGCCCGCTGACCCGCCTCAAAGATTTTGAAAATTACAAAGGTTTCGAAGCCAAGGTGCAGACCAAGGCCATGCGCGATGGCCAGCGGAATTTTAAAGGCATGCTGAAAGGCGCCGAAGGCGAAGAGATCATTATGGAATTAGAGGGCAGCAAAGCCACCGGCCCCAAAACCGTGCGCCTGCCGTTTACCGAAATCGACCAGGCCCGTCTTGTCATGAACGATGCGCTCATGCAGGCCGCCGCTGAAAAACGTATTACCCACTAAGTGAAGTTAGCTAGCAGAAGGAAAGTAGTATGACGGAAATTCTTCAAGTCGCCGACGCCGTAGCCCGCGAAAAGAGCATCGAGCGTGACGAGGTGCTGGATGCGATGGAACAGGCCATTCAGAAGGCCGGCCGCTCCAAGTATGGCCACGAGCACGATATCCGCGCACGCATCGACCGCAAATCCGGCGATATCCAGCTGATGCGCTATCTGCAGGTGGCGGAACCCGTCGAAAACGAATTTACGCAAATCACCATCAAAGCTGCACAGAAAGTGAAGCCCGATGCCAAGGCCGGCGATTTCCTCGTCGATACCCTGCCGCCCATCGATTTCGGCCGCATCGCTGCGCAGACCGCCAAACAAGTCATCGTCCAAAAAGTGCGCGATGCCGAACGCGCCCGCCAGTTCCGCGAGTACAAGGATCGTGCGGGTGAAGTCGTCAACGGCACTGTGAAGCGTGTTGAATTCGGCAACGTGACCGTGGATCTGGGCCGCGCTGAAGCCGTCGTGCGCCGCGACGAACTGCTGCCGCGCGAACATTTCAAAACCGGCGACCGCGTGCGCGCCTACATCTATGACGTGCGCGAAGAAGCGCGTGGTCCGCAGATTTTCCTCTCGCGCACCCATCCGCTGTTCATGGCGAAGTTGTTCGCGCAGGAAGTGCCGGAAATTTATGATGGCGTGATCGAAATCAAATCGGTCGCGCGCGATCCGGGCTCGCGCGCCAAAATCGCCGTGATCTCGAACGATAATTCCATCGATCCCGTGGGTGCCTGCGTGGGTATGCGCGGCAGCCGCGTGCAGGCCGTCGTCAACGAGTTGGCCGGCGAAAAGATCGATATCATCCCCTGGAGCCAGGATCCCGCGACCTTCGTGGTGAACTCGCTAGCCCCCGCTGAAGTCAGCAAGGTGGTGATGGATCAGGAAAACCGCCGCATCGAAGTGGTGGTGCCCGATGAACAGCTTTCACAAGCCATCGGCCGCCGCGGCCAGAATGTGCGTCTGGCAAGCATGCTCACCGGCTGGGACATCGACATTCTGACGGAAAAGGAAGAATCCGAACGCCGTCAGGAAGAATTCCGCACCCGTTCGGCTCTGTTCATCGAAGCCTTGTCGGTGGATGACGTGATTGCCGCCTTGTTGGTGGCCGAAGGCTACACCAAGATCGAGCACATCGCCGAAGCCCCGCTCGATGAACTGGGCGCGATTGAAGGCTTTGATGCCGAAGTCGCTGCCGAACTGCAAAACCGTGCCAGCACGTGGCTGGCGACCAAGAAACAGGAAATGGAGAGCCGCATGGCGGAACTCGGCCTTGAACAAAGCCTGCTGGATTTTGAATCCGGCCTCACGCTCGATATGAAGATCAAGCTGGGCGAAAAAGGCATCAAAACCCGTGATGACCTGGCCGATTTGGCGGGCGATGAACTGCGCGAAATCGTGGGCGAAAGCGCCATGACCGAACGTCAGGCCAACGACATCATCATGGCCGCACGCGCCCACTGGTTCGCCGGCGATGAAGCCCCCGCAGAGGATTCAAAGGCCTAAATACAGCGCATAGCCTTTATAATCACGTGAGCCAACCTATGTAACCTCAAGACCCAACAGAAAGATTGAAGCGGATGAGCAGCGAAGCCAAAGATACCAAACCGCAGGAGAAGAAAGTCCTCAGCCTCGGCAACAAGCTGGAGCTGAAGAAGACTGTCGATACCGCCGGCGTGGTCGGCACCGTGAAGCAAAGCTTCACCCATGGCCGTAGCAAAACCGTGGCTGTTGAAGTCAAGAAAAAGCGCGAACCCGCGCCGGGCGAAACCACCGCCGCGGCGGCAGCGCCCAAGGCCAACACGCAAACCACCACGCGCGATGGCCACACCATGGTGGGTCTCACCGAACAGGGCCGCGCCCGTTCGGCGACCATCCGCCAGCTCACCTCCGAAGAACGCTCCGCCCGCGTCGCTGCGCTGAAAGAATCGCTGGCGCAACCCGTGCGTGCGCCGGAAGCCCCGGCCAGCCAGCCCGCCGGCGGCCCCCGCCCCGGCGATGTGGTGCCGCGTCACGAACCGCAATCCGCGGATTCGCTGCGTGCCCGCGAAATGGAAGAGCTGCGCCAGATCCAGGAATTTGAAAAGCAGCACGCCGAAGAAGAAGAGCGTAAGCGCAAGGAGGCCGAAGCCCGCACCCGCGCCGAAGCCCAGCCGCGCAAGGAAATCCGCATCAAAGGCCTGCCCGGCGCCACCAGCCTGATTGAAGACGATGAAGCGCCGCGCAAACGCGGCGGCCGCCAATCCGTTGGCCGCGCCGCCGCCCCTGCCGCGCGCAAGGATGGCATGGATAAACGCCGCGGCGGCTCCAGCGGCAAGATTTCCTTATCGCAAATCAGCATGACCGGCGACGAAGTGGGTTTGGTGGAACGCACCCGCTCGCTCGCCTCCGCCAAACGCGCGCGCGAAAAGGCGCTCCGTCAGCTTGCCGGTGAAGGTCAGGAAAAGATCGCACGCGATATCGTGATCCCTGAAATCATCACCGTGCAGGAACTCGCGAACCGTATGGCGGAACGCGCGGGCGATGTCATCAAGGCGCTCATGAAACTCGGCGTCATGGCCACCATCACCCAGAATATCGATGCCGACACCGCCGAACTCGTGGCGGGCGAATTCGGCCACCGCTTCCGCCGCGTCGCGGAATCGGATGTGGAAGCAAGCCTCACGGGCGGCGAAGAAAACGCGGCGGATTTACGCCCGCGCCCGCCGGTTGTCACCATCATGGGCCACGTCGACCACGGCAAGACGTCGCTGCTCGATGCCATCCGCTCGGCCAATGTGGTCGCCAAGGAAGCGGGCGGCATTACCCAGCATATCGGCGCCTACCAAGTCGAAATTCCCAAGGGCAAGATCACGTTCATTGATACGCCGGGTCACGCCGCCTTCACTGAAATGCGCGCCCGCGGCGCCAATGTGACCGATATCGTCATTCTGGTGGTCGCCGCCGATGACGGCATCATGCCGCAGACGATTGAAGCGATTAAACACGCCAAGGCCGCTAACGTGCCGATGATCGTTGCCATTAATAAGGTCGATCTGCCCGCCGCCGATCCCATGCGCGTGCGCACCGAACTGTTGCAGCACGATGTGCAGGTCGAAGAAATGGGCGGTGAAACGCTCTCGGTCGAAGTCTCGGCCAAGACCAAAAAGAACCTCGATAAGCTGCTCGAGACCGTGCTGCTGCAGGCCGAAGTCCTCGACCTTAAAGCCAATCCCACCCGCCCGGGTAAAGCCGTGGTGGTGGAAGCGCAGATCGAAAAGGGCCGCGGCCCGGTTGCCACCATTCTCGTCCAGCAAGGCACCGTGCGCGTGGGCGAT
The DNA here is from genome assembly GCA_048498415.1 of Pseudomonadota bacterium. Classification (GTDB taxonomy): domain Bacteria; phylum Pseudomonadota; class Alphaproteobacteria; order UBA9219; family RGZA01; genus JBEHYA01. The sequence continues at coordinate 1,614 of JBEHYA010000108.1, read as the reverse complement.
GTGTTCGTGACCGGCACCGAATGGGGCCGCGTGCGCGCGCTCATCAACGACCGTGGGGCAAGCCTCAACGAAGCGCCGCCGGCCCTGCCGGTGGAAGTCCTCGGCCTTGGCGGCGTGCCGCTGGCAGGCGATGATTTCAGCGTCGTGGAAAGCGAAGCCAAAGCGCGCGAAATTTCTGATTTCCGCATGCGCCGCAAACGCGCTGCGCAGAATGTGGTCGTCACCAAATCCTCGCTGGAAGAAATGTTTGGGGCGCTCCGCGATGGCACGGCCAAGGAAATGCCGGTCATCGTCAAGGCCGACGTGCAGGGTTCCGCCGAAGCTATTCGCGGCAGCCTGGAGAAGATGATGGAAGGCAACACCGAGGTGAAAGTCAAAGTGTTGGATTCCACCGTGGGCGCCATCAGCGAAAGCGATGTCACCCTGGCCAAGGCGTCCAAGGCGCTTATCGTCGGCTTCAACGTGCGCGCCAATCCGCTCGCGCGTGAAATGGCCAAGCGCGACGGCATCGAAATCCGTTATTACTCGATCATCTATAATATCCTCGATGACGTGAAGCAGATGCTGTCCGGCCTGCTCGCGCCCGAAATGCGCGAAAAGTTCCTCGGCTACGCGCAAATCCTGCAGGTCTTCAATATCTCGAAGGTCGGCAAGATCGCGGGCTGCAAAGTCACCGAAGGCGTGGTCAAGCGCGGCGCCAAGGTGCGGTTGCTGCGCGACAACGTCGTTATCCACGAAGGCAGCCTGAAGACCCTCAAGCGCCTGAAGGACGAAGTGAAGGAAGTGCGCGAAGGCTACGAATGCGGCATGGCCTTCGAAAACTACGACAACATTCAGGAAGGCGACCAGATCGAGTGCTTCGAGATCGAAGAAATCGCCCGCCAGCTCTAACGCTTTTTGGTTGTTATGAAAAAGCCGACCTCACGCTCGGGCCGTCCGATGCCCCGTACTACCGTCGGCAAGCATTCGCCGCGCCCCTTGCGCGTGGGTGAAGAAATTCGCCACGCGCTGGCGACTTGCCTGCAACAGGGTGATTTTCCGTGGGAAGCCGCGATCCCCCGCCCCAGCGTGACGGTCACGGAAGTGCGCATCAGCCCTGATCTACGCAACGCCACCGCCTATGTCATGCCGCTGGGCGGCGCGGATATTCCCACGGTTGTGAAAGAGCTCAACGCGCATAACCATTTTTTCAAGAACGTCATCGCGCATGAAGTCGTCATGCGCTACGTGCCGCAACTCCATTTCAGCGCCGATACCAGCTTTGATTACGCCGAAAAAATCGAGCGCATCCTGCACGATCCCGCGGTCGCCCGCGATCTGGATGACGCCGAACAGGAATAATCGCCACCTTTATTCCGCGCTTCAAACGATTATTCCCTTTATTCAAGCTTTTTTAAGCAGCCGCCAATAGGATATTTCCATATCCGGCTCGCTTATATATGTCGTAACGGCCAAGCTCTCACGATCATCAATTGAGTAATAGTGGTATAGCGCCTCCTATGTCTGAACCGGACCATTCAGTAAAAGTCATGACCGCCTCGGGCGATGCCGGCTATGTCTGGGACATCGCCGACGACCAGATGACATGGTCGGGCTGGCTCCTGCCCTATTTCG
>JBEHYA010000107.1:0-5496 GCA_048498415.1 Pseudomonadota bacterium | reverse complement strand
GTGAAGGCGTTGTATGAGCATTGCCAGGGGATTGCGCGGGCGGAACTCGACAAACTGGATCCCCGCCTGCGCGGGGATGCCTGATAGGTTGTGTCACAAAGTAAAACGTACATTAATTCCTCAGCGGTTTGCCGGTGACCAGCATGGTCTCGATACGCGCGAGCGAGCCCGGCGTGCGGATGAGGCGCATGAAGGCATCGAATTCAAGCTTATACAGGTCGGCTTCTGTAAGCTGGCGCACAGGGTTGGTTTTGCCGCCGGTGAGCACATCGGCTAGCGCATCCACCACCACTTCATCATGCGGCGTGACTTTGCCGGTGGATTTGAGCGCGGCGACCGCAAGGCCTAATGCTGCTTTACCCGCACGGCCCGGCAGGCGGTAGGTATAGGGCTCCGGCGCCTTGTAATCTTTGGCGAGATACAGCGCGACCTGCTTCGCTTCCGCCAGCAAACGGCTGATGTTGAAGACGATTCCGCTGCGGTCATCAATAAGAATAAGCATATCGCGCGCTTCAAACGCGGATTTGGAAACCTTGGCCATCGCGATCTGTTCAAACACCTGCATGAGTGCCGGCATCGGCCCCTTGCGTTGTTTGGGGTGGCTGAAGGCGCGGCCCAGCAGCATGGCGCAGCCGCCCCAGCCGGGGATCACGCCAACGCCGGTCTCCACGAGACCCGTGTACGTTTCGGCATGCGCCACAGTCGCATCGGCATGCAGATGGATTTCGCAGCCGCCGCCAAGGGCCATGCCCTGCACAGCGGTGACAACCGGGAACGGCGCATGACGCAGACGCGCATAGGTTTTCTGGCCTTCGCTCACCAGCGCCTCAATGGTTTCCCAGCTGGCGACGTTGATGGCAAACAGGGCAAGGCCCAGATTGGCGCCGACCGAGAAATTGCTGCTCTCGTTGTGGATGACGAGGGCTTTGTATTTACCGTTGCTGGCGGGAATAATTTCGCACGCCTGATTGAGCGTTTTGAAAATATCCGGGTCGATGGCATTCATCTTGGTGTGGTATTCACACACAAGCACGCCATCGCCCGCATCCCACAAACTCGCGGAGCCGGTTTTGTAAACGGGGGTTTGCACGGCGCGTTTGATATCGGATAGCAGCAGCACGCCTTCCGCGCGCGGCACGGGCGCGTAATTACCCTCCAGCGTCAGGTAATTCAGGCGGCCATCGATTGTTTTATAGAAGCTCTTGCCGAATGCTTTTTCTAATAGCGGCGGCACGCTGCGGCCTTCGGTTTTCAGGCGGGTGACGAACCAGTCGACGCCCAGTTTGTCGAGCAGTTCAAACGGCCCTTCGCCCCAGTTATAGCCAAAGCGCATCGCTTCATCGACGGCGACAACCGTATCGGCAATCTGCGGCACCAAGGAAGCAGCGTAAGTGAGACCATCGCGCAGGCACACCCATGCAAATTGCGAAATCTTGTCTTTGCCTTCACAGAGGGCGCGCAGGTTCTTGTTCGCGCCTTCCAGAATGGGCAGCTTGATACTGGCTGCTTTGCGATAGGTGCCATTGGAGAGATCAATGGCTTCTTTCACCTTGCCGCCGCCTTCGCGGTTGATGCGGTAGAAGCCGCCCTTGCCTTTGCGGCCGGTGTAGCCTTCCGCAATCATGCGTTTGAACAGTTCGGGCTCGCGGTGCAGGCTGCGATACGCATCGGTTTCCGGCAGGGTGGCGAGGAAGCTTTTAGCGATTAAGGGCATCAGGTCGAGGCCCACCAGATCGATCAGGCCAAACACGCCGGTTTTTGGCATGCCGAACGGCTTGCCCAGCACGGCATCCGCTTCTTCCACTGTTAAACCCAGATCCATCGCGGCATACACCGCGCGTTCCATCCAGTAGGTGCCGATGCGGTTGGCGATAAAGCCCGGCGTATCCTTGCAGGGCACCACGCCTTTACCCAGACGCACATCGCAGACCTGGCGGATGGTGGCGACATGTTTGGGATCGGTATTAGGGCTCACCACCAGTTCCAGCAAACGCATGTAGCGCGGCGGGTTGAAGAAGTGCGTGATCAGAAAATCGCGTGCAAATTGTGGCGTCTGGTCTTTGGTAAGAACGGCCAGCGGAATGGTGGAGGTGTTGGAAGAAACGATGGAACCCGCTTTGCGGACGCTATCAATTTTCTTATACAGCTCGCTCTTGATCGCGGGGTTTTCGACGATGGCTTCGATGATCCAGTCGGCGGAGCCGAGGCGCTGCAAATCATCGCTGAGATTGCCGGGCGTTACACGCTTCACGAAATCCTTGTGCATGAACGGCGCGGGATCCATGGCTTTCAGTTTATCGAGGGCGCCTTTGGCAAGCACATTGCGGTCAGCCGCGCCATCGGGAACGATATCGAGCAGCATGACAGCAAAGCCGGCATTCGCCAGATGCGCGGCGATCTGGCTGCCCATGACGCCTGAGCCGATAACGGCAACGGTTTCAATCTTTTCCATGAGGCTATTTCCTTAGATGGCTTCCAGAATGGTGGCGATGCCTTGTCCGCCGCCGATACATTGGGTGGCGAGCGCTAAACGTTTGCCTTCGCGCTGCATAATCTGCGCGGCTTTGGCGGTGATGCGCGCGCCGGTGGCGCCCAGCGGGTGGCCAATTGCAATCGCGCCGCCATCGATGTTGATTTTCGCTTCATCCAGTCCAAGGTCGCGGATGCAGGCAATCGATTGGGACGCGAAAGCTTCGTTGAGTTCAATCACATCAAGGTCGGCCACCGTGAGGCCGGCGCGGGCCAGCGCCTTGCGCGTCGCGCCCACGGGGCCAAGGCCCATCACTTCGGGCGCGCAGCCGGCAACGGCAAAGGAGCGAATGGCGGCAAGGGGTTTCAGCCCATGCGCGCGGGCGAATTCTTCGGAGCATACAATCGTGGCCGCCGCACCATCGGTGAGCGGCGAGGAGGTAGCGGCGGTGACGCTGCCCTGCGTATCAAAGGCGGGTTTCAGTTCCGCCATTTTTTCCAGCGTGGTTTCCGGGCGCAGGCAGCTATCGATGGAAACGGTTTTGCCATCATAGGTCACGGGAATGATTTCTTCCGTGAGACGCCCACGGCCCTGCGCGTCATAGGCTTTTTTCTGCGAGCGCAGCGCGAATTCTTCCTGTTCCTTGCGGGTGATTTTGTATTGTTTGGCCACGTTTTCCGCCGTCTCGCCCATGCCCATATAGGCGCCGCGCATGCGGGCCGCCAAATCCGGGTTTGGCAAGGGATTAAAGCCGCTCATCGGGACGCGGCTCATGCTTTCAACGCCCATCGCAATAAACGCATCGCCCGCATTCATCTGAATGGCGCCGGCGGCGGCGTGGATGGATTGCATGGACGAGCCGCAGAAACGGTTGATCGTCTGGCCGGCGATGGAAATAGGAAGGCCGGCGAGAAGCACCACAAGGCGTGCGATGTTTAAACCCTGCTCGCCTTCGGGGAACGCGCAGCCCATGATCAGGTCTTCGATCTTTTCCGGCGGCAGGCCGGTTTTGCGCAGGAGACCAAGCACGACTTGCGCGGCGATATCATCCGCGCGGAAATCCACCAGCGCACCCTTATTGGCGAGCGCGAAGGGCGAGCGGGCGTAACCGGCGATCACGATTTTTTTCATTTGGATTCCTGCGGAACGTAGGCCTTGAGTGAGGCCTAGAGATTAGCGTTTTCTTGATAACTAAATGATGAAGAAAAGCTAGGGCCGTTACGCACCTGCGAACAGTCCCGCGATAGTTGGGAATCGGCATTATATCGCCTGCGAAAGCAGGCTTGGTTTACCTTCGCTTAACGAAGATGTGGAGCTCGGCCGGGTGGCCGTCGCCGTAATTGAAGCCGGTGATAAGCGCGGTTTCCTTGGCATGCACGCCCATGCGCCGCGCGGTTTTCTGGAAACCCGTTAGCGCTTCTTTATCCACCAGACCCGCCGTGCATTTCTCTTTGCGGATGGCATCGGCGACCGCTTCGCCCGAGGCGACATAGCGCGTGTCTTTACCCGTGAGAAAAATCAGGCTGGGCTCGCGGTAGCCCGCCGCAATCAGGTTGGTTTTGGTGCAGCCCTTGATTTCAGGAATCGCGGCAGCGATTTGGGGGCTGAGGAAAACGCTGTGCGTGCCGGGCAGGCTTACGCCAAACATCGCGGCGGTAAACAGCGCGCCGGCGATTGCAAGGGGCGCCACGGCAATTTGTGTAGGGTGCTCGGGGTTGATGAGAACGCATACGGCGGCCATGGCGGCAGCAATGGAAAAACTGAGAATGAAGGCGAGCAGGAAATCGATGCGGTGTTCCACCATGCTGGGCAGCGCGAACGCCGCCACGGCAAGGCCAAGGCCGACAGCCGCCCAGATAATGCAGACCGCGATGCGCCATTTTTTATTGATGTCGTCGTGATTGGCGTTGAGCCACGCGGCGCCCAGAATGATGAGCGCGGGGTAGAGCGGCAGCACGTAATGCACCAGCTTGGTCGCGGTGATTTCGAATAGTAGCCAGCAGGGAATTACCCACGCCAAAAGAAAACGCGTGACAGGTTCCGCCCGCGACTTCCACACATGCGGCAGCATTAAAAATACCGGCAGGCTGGCGGGCCACATCACGCCCCACAGCACGATGAAATGAAACCCCGGCACGCCGCCGCCCCAGTTCTGGGCATGCCACAGCTTGGCAAAAAAATCATTGCCGGCGGACTGGTTGATGAGTTCGGCGCCCTGCTGCTGGCCCACATAATAAAACCACGGGGCGATCAGCGCGGCAGCGGCGATGGCGCCGCTGACGGGCCGCAGATATTTGATCCAGTCAATCGGCTGGCGCATCAGGCGGAGGCCCAGCAACAGGCCGAATACTACGAGTAGAATAACCGGGCCTTTGATGAGAAAACCGGCAACGATTGAAAGCCAGAAAAAGATGACGTCTTTGGCTTTCAGCGCTCTTGCCATGCCCGCGCGCACATAGGCTTTGGCCATTACGCCGACGGCGCCCAGAATGGTGGCCAGCAGCATGGCATCCGTTTTTGCCATGCGGGCTTCCGCACTGAGGAGAAAGATGGAGGCCAGCAAAAGCCCGGCGGTGAAACCTACCTGCGGGGTATAGAGGCGCGCGCCAATGGCCGCCGTGAACAGCACGGCCAGCACGGCGCCCAGGAGCGAGGGCAGGCGGTAGAGCCAGATCGTGTTGCCGACATCTTTACCGCTTATGAAATTCGCCGTCTCCACAACGGCGGCCTGCAGCCAGTAAATGCCGGGCGGTTTTTTAAGCCGCGCTTCATCCTGAAAATGGATGTTCATGTAATCGCGGGCCGCCACCATCTGCCGGGAGGCCTGCGCAAAATGCGCTTCGTCGCGGTCGATGGGCGGCAGGGTGAAAAAACCCGGCAGAAAAACGATAAGCGCAAAGCCCGCCAGAAACGCATAGGCGGGAAAGGTCAGGCGGCTATAGCCGGGTGGCAGCAGGCGGGCGAGGAAACCGGAGAACATCACAAACATACATAACAGGGTTTATATAAGAGACCAAACTTATCAG
>JBEHYA010000106.1:0-5504 GCA_048498415.1 Pseudomonadota bacterium | reverse complement strand
ATCTGTTCGATGATGGTGCCGGCATCGCCGATGATGGGAATATCCACGATCACGGTTTTGTTGATCGAGCTGGCGTCGATATCGACATGAATCTTTTTGGCCTTGGGCGCGAATTCAGAAAGCTTACCGGTCACGCGGTCATCGAAGCGGGCGCCCAGATTAATCATGACGTCGCAATGGTGCATGGCCAGATTGGCTTCGTAGGTGCCGTGCATGCCGAGCATGCCGAGGAAATGGGAATCCGTTGTGGGGAAAGCGCCCAGGCCCATTAGCGTGCTGGTGATCGGGTAGCCGGTGAGTTTCACGAGTTTTTTAAGGGCTTCCGACGCGCGTGGGCCGGAATTGATGATGCCGCCGCCGGTATAGAAAACGGGGCGTTCGGCATCGGCCATCAATTCAACCGCGCGGGTGATCGCTTCCATATCGCCCACGGTTTTGGGCGCGTATGTGGGGTGAATAACGTCGGAAGGCGCAATGTAGGGCGCTTCCGCAAACTGCACGTCTTTGGGGAAATCGATCACAACCGGGCCCGGGCGGCCGGCGGAGGCGACGAAAAACGCTTCATGCACGGTGCGCGCGATGGCATTCGCATCTTTGACCAGATAATTATGTTTGGTGCACGGGCGGGTGATGCCGGTGGTATCGCATTCCTGGAACGCATCGGAGCCAATGAGATGGCTGGGGACCTGACCCGTAAGGCAGATGACGGGAATGGAATCTAACAGCGCATCGGCCAAACCGGTGACCGCGTTGGTGGCGCCGGGGCCGGAGGTAACGAGCGCGACGCCGACTTTGCCGGTGGAACGCGCATAGCCTTCGGCTGCGTGAATGGCGCCGCCTTCCTGGCGCACCAGGATGTGGCGGATGTCGTTCTGTTTGAATAGCGCGTCGTAAATGGGCAGCACGGCGCCGCCGGGATAACCGAAAACCGTATCGACGCCCTGATCGCGAAGGGCCTTGATAATAACTTCTGCGCCGTTCATGTGCTAACCCACCAAAAAAGGGGTTTTAAGTAAACCAAGCGCGGAGTCGCGGGTCAAGGCTCAATATCTATCAGGCATCCCTGCGCAGGCAGGGATCCAGTTGTAACGGTAAAGAAAACCAAACTGGATCCCCGCTTTCGCGGGGATGCCTGCCTATATATCAGCGGGTTCGCTGATAATAATTGGTTTTATAGGATTGTTTTTTTCTTTCCGCATAAAGCGATTTTTGAACCATGTCACCTGCCGCTTGGCGTAGTTGCGGCTAAGCTGGCTGGCTTTTTCTTTTGCCGTTTCCAGACTGATCTCACCGTTCATGTAGGCGCGGAGGTCCCGCACGCCGATGGTTTTTTCGGCGGGGTGATCGGGCGAGAGGTTTAATTCGCTGCCGCGCTTTACTTCATCCAGCGCGCCGGCTTTCAGCATGCCATCAAACCGCTGATCGATCTGCGCATAGAGTTTTTCGCGGGGCGGGCTCAGGATAATGGTTTGATGGTCCCATGCGTGGGTGGGTGCTTTGAATTCCTGGCTCTGCCATTCGCTAAGCGGTTTGCCGGTTGCCACGAATACTTCATAAGCACGGATAGTGCGTTGTTTGTCGTTGGGTTTGAGGCGCGCGAATAATGTGGGATCGGCGGCTTTTAGTTTGGCTTCGACTGATGCGGGGTTGGCTTCGTATTCGGCTTGCACCTCGGCACGGATTTCTTCCGGCACATCGGGCAGCTCGGAAAGGCCATGCAGGAGGAATTCCAGATACATACCAGTGCCGCCAACCACGATGGGTAGTTTGCCGGCGGCAAGGGTGCGGTTAATTGAATCGTTGGCGGCTTCCACCCATGATGCAGCGGTGCCTGTCATGGGCGGGCGCAGCGCGCTGTAAAGTTCATGGTGGGCTTTTGCATAATCTGCGGCGGAGGGCTGCGCGCTTAAAATGGGGTAGGTGTTATATACCTGCATGGAATCCGCATTGATCACCACGCCGTTGCGTTCCGTAGCAAGGCGCAGCGCAAGGCCGGATTTGCCGCTGGCGGTGGGGCCGGCGATTGTAAGGATGCGGGGTTTATTCATGGGCAAATAGCCATACACGAAGGTTTTATAGCGTTAAAGCCATCCGTTCTTGCATAAAGCGCAAAAGGGCTGCATATAGAATGCCTCTCACGATTCTAATCTAACTCCTTATAATAGACGGAAAAAATCATGTCGCTCGGCTTTTTGATCTCGGATGCGTTGGCCCAGACTGCTCAAACGGGGAGCGCGGTTGTTGATACCGCTGCCAATGCCGCAGCCACCGGCACCACGCCGCCCAGCAATCTGCAGGAAGCGATGATGCGCTTCTTTCCGTGGTTCGCGATTTTGGCGGTGTTTTACTTCCTGCTCATTCGCCCGCAGAACAAGAAATATGAAGAACACAAAAAGCTGGTGGAGGGCCTGCGCCGTGGCGACAAGGTGGTGACCATTGGCGGCATCATCGGCACGCTTTCAAGCGTTGAAGACGCCGAAGTGATTATGGAAGTGGAAGGCGGCATGAAGCTGCGCGTGCAGAAAAGCGCCGTGAGCGCGGTTTCCGCCAAGACTGAACCGGCAGCCACCAAGTAAGCTCCTCCCATGATCAATATTCCACGCTGGAACGTTATTCTGATTATCGTCATTACGGCGCTGTCGCTGCTGTATGCGCTGCCGAATGCCTTGCCGCAAAGCGTGCGCGAGAACATGGCGGCGCATCTGCCGGCATGGGCGCCCATTCATACCGTGACGCTGGGCCTTGATTTACAGGGCGGATCGCATTTGTTGCTGGAAGTGAAGACCGATGTGGCGGTGACCGACCGCCTTAATGTGCTGGTCGATCAAATCCGCGGCGAGCTGCGCGGCAAGAATATTAATTACGAAAATCTGGGCGAGAACGGTGGGACGATCAGCGTCATCATTTCCAAGCCGGAAGACGTGGAAGCTGCGCGGCGTTTGATTGCGCAGGTTGATCAGGGTCTGGAATTTACGACCAGTGACCGCACGATTTCGGCGAAACTCAGCGAAGCCGCGATCCGCGAGCGCGAGAAGCAGGTGGTGGAACAGTCGATTGAAATCGTGCGCCGCCGTATTGACGAAACCGGCACGCGCGAGCCTTCCATTCAGCGTGAAGGCACAAACCGCATTGTGGTGCAGCTGCCGGGCCTGAATGACCCCGAGCGCATCAAGAATTTGCTGGGTAAAACCGCCAAGCTGACCTTCCGTATGGTCAATGACGACCCGTTGCTCGCCAATAACCCCAGCGGCATGCGCACGGCGCCGGCCGGCTACGAAGTGCTGCAAAGCAATGAAAAAGACGGCCGCAGCGAAATTGTAAGCCGCCGCATTGTGCTGACGGGCGAAATGCTAACCGACGCGCAGGCGAATTTTCAGGATGGTATGCCGGTAGTGAGCTTCGCCTTCGATAACGTGGGTGGCCGCAAGCTGGCGGAAATCAGCAGCCAGAATGTGGGCAAGCGTTTTGCGATTGTTTTAGATAATAAAGTCATCAGCGCGCCGGTATTCCGCGAGCCCATCACGGGCGGCCGCGGCGTGATTTCCGGCAACTTCACCACTGAAAGTGCGCAGGATTTGGCACTGCTACTGCGTGCGGGTGCATTGCCGGCGCCGCTGGTGGTGATGGAAGAACGCACAGTGGGTGCGGGCCTCGGCTCTGACTCCATTCACTATGGTATTGTCGCCATGGTCATCGGTTTCCTCGCCATCGTCGCGCTCATGATTTTGTGCTACGGCCTGTTCGGCTTCTTCGCCATTCTGTCGCTGATCGTAAACCTCGCGATGATTTTGACCTGCATGACGCTGCTGGGCGGTACGCTCACGCTGCCGGGTATTGCGGGTATCGTGCTGGTTATCGGCACTACGGTGGATGCCAACGTTTTGATTTATGAACGCATGCGCGATGAATACCGCCATGGCCGCACATTGCTGGGTGCGTTGGATGCCGGCTATAGCCGTGCCATGTCAGCGATTACGGATGCGAACGTTACCCACATGATTGGCGCCGCGCTGATGTTTTGGTTCGGAACCGGACCGATCAAGGGTTTCGCGGTGACACTGTGCTTAGGCATTATCACGTCGCTGTTTACGGCGATCATGCTCAACCGCCTGATGGTGGTGACCTGGACGCGCTTAACCAAGCCTAAATCTCTTCCTATCTAGTCTAGTAAGCTGAATCGTCATCCCGGCGAAGGCCGGGATCCACGACAAGCCAAGCAGGATGATCTTCATCTTGTGGCCTATCGTGGATGCCGGCCTGCGCCGGCATGACAGTATGGAATTGGATAGGGCATGGCCGATCAGCCGCTTAAGGAACTGGATTTTTCGGATATCTATCTTCGCCTCGATAAGGATGGGGATTCTCCGCCCATTTATCGCCCGCGCAAGATCGGCCCGAATGGCCGCGAGAGCGAATATGTGCCGCCCGAATTTCTGGCCGACTGCAAAGCGCTGGTGGAACACATCAATAATCATTTAGGTGAAGACAACGGCGCATTTGCCTATGGCGGCATCCGTTTGCGCGCGGCCAAGCAAATGGTGAACGACCATCAGGACTGGGTGTGCCTGCGGCGCATCCCGCCGGAAGCGCCGGACATCGACAAGCTGGGCATCCATCCTAAAATTGTGGAATCCATCAAGCTGATGGGCATACGCACCGGGCTGATTTTGATTTTGGGCGCGACGGGCTCGGGCAAAACATCTACAGCCACGGCTATTCTTAATTATTATACACGCAAGTATAACAACGTAGCGGTCACCATTGAGGACCCGGTGGAATACGACATGGCGGGCCCCATCGGTGAGAAGGGCTACTGCTTCCAGGTGGAAGTCCATAAGGATGAAGACTGGGGATTGGCGCTGAAAAAAGCCTTACGCTGGGCGCCGCGTTACATTTTGGTGGGTGAAATTCGCACTGGCGCTGCGGCGCGGCAGGTTCTGCGCGCGGCCACAACAGGCCACCTGGTGATCAGCACGCTGCATGCGGGCTCGGTCGAAGAAGGGCTATCAGCGCTGATACGTTTAGCTGAAGCCGAAATCGGCGAGGGCGCGGCGCATGACGTGGCGAATGCCATTACCGGCGTGATGTTCCAGACACTGCAGCCGCAGGGGCCATTCCTGCGCTATCTGTTCACGGAAGATAATAATCCCGGCGATCCGCTCCGCGCGCTGGTGCGCGAGAACAAGGTGGGCCAGATCATCACGCTCATTGACCGCATGGCGGCGCGTATGGGGATCGCCAATAACCCTGCGCCTTCCCAGATACCGCCGGGCGGGGTGCCACCTACACCGCCACCCCCCGCCGGCACGCCGCGCCCGCCCATGCCAGGGCAGGGCGGCTTACGGGCTGTGCCAACGCCGGGTGCCCCGCAAAGTGGGCCACGGCCGCCACCGCATAAGAAATAAACATCACGAACATTCCGGCGAAAGCGGGAATCCAGTTTCTGTGTCGCAAGCAAACTGGATACCAGATTTCGCTGGTATGTCCGTTTCTAAGGGCACGGC
>JBEHYA010000105.1:0-5706 GCA_048498415.1 Pseudomonadota bacterium | reverse complement strand
CATTACCTGCGCAACGAATAAACCGGATTAGAGGAGATCTCCCATGGCTCGTACCAAACGCGGCGTCACCACGCATGCACGCCACAAAAAAATTCTGCAACTCGCGAAAGGCTACCGCGGCCGCGGCCACAAGTGCTTCCGCGTGGCGCTGGAAAAAGTTGAAAAAGCGCTGCGCTATGCGTATCGCGACCGTAGAAATCGCAAGCGCGTGTTCCGCAAGCTCTGGATCACCCGTATCAATGCGGCCGCCCGCCTGCATGGCCTGACCTATGGCCGTTTGATCAACGGCCTGAAACTGGCCGGTGTCCAGCTCAATCGCAAAATGCTGTCGGAAATCGCGATTGCCGCGCCGGAGCAGTTTAAAGCGATTGCGGGCAAGGCGTCGGATGCCATCAAGAACAAGCCGGCCGCCAAGGCTGCGCAGAAGAAAGCCGCCTAAAGCGTTTCTTCGTTTTTGAATGACCGTTTTCAACGCCCAGTATTTCATTATACTGGGCGTTGTTCTTTTTAAGAGTTTCGTATGACCAATCTTGCCGCGCTTAAAGCCGAATTTGAACAGCAGATCAATGCCGCGAATGATATCGCCGTGCTGGAAGATGTGCGCGTGGCGGCCTTGGGCAAAAAAGGCCGCGTCACCGAGCTTTTAAAAACCCTCGGCACGCTGCCCGCCGAAGAACGCAAAAGCTTCGGCGCCGAGATCAATGTGGTCAAGGATGTGCTTACGGCAGCGATCGATGCGCGCAAGGCGCAGCTGGCGGGCGCGGCGCTGGATGCGAAGCTGGCGAGCGAGAAGGCGGATATCACGCTGCCCGTGCGTGCCGAGAATAAAGGCGTCATTCATCCCATCACACAGACCATTGAGGAAATGGTGACGCTGTTCGCCGATATGGGCTTTGCCCTGGCGGAAGGCCCGGATATCGAGACCGATTTTTATAACTTCACGGCGCTTAACATGCCGCCCGATCACCCCGCGCGCCAGATGCAGGATACGTTTTATCTGCCGGGTGAAGCGGGCCAGGAACCCCCGGTTTTACGCACGCAAACCAGCCCGGTGCAGGTGCGCACCATGCTTAAACAAAAGCCGCCCATCCGCATTGTGGCGCCCGGCCGCACCTTCCGCGTGGATTATGATCAAACCCACACGCCGATGTTCCACCAGATGGAAGGCCTCATCATCGACGAGACCACGCATATGGGCCATCTGAAAGGCTGCCTCACGGATTTTCTGCGCGCCTTCTTCCGCGTGCCGGATTTACGCATGCGTTTTCGCCCGAGCTATTTCCCGTTCACGGAACCCAGTGCGGAAGTGGATATTGGTTGCAGCCGCAAAAACGGCGAACTCAAAATTGGCGATGGGAATGACTGGCTGGAGATCATGGGCTGCGGCATGGTGAACCCAAAAGTGCTCGAGAACTGCGGCATCGACAGCACCAAATATCAGGGCTTCGCGTTCGGGATGGGCGTGGAGCGGCTCGCCATGCTGAAATACGGCATCCCGGACTTACGCACCTTCTTCGAAGCGGATATGCGCTGGCTGAAACACTATGGGTTCACGGCGCTGGATATTCCGAATATGGCGCGGGGAATTTAGCTGGGGATTTAAAGCGCCAGGCCTTCGCGGAGATCGTTCTTGTAATCCCCGAACGGGCGTTTGACGCCGTCGCGGGTGAAGCGGTCGAACAGCGTATCGATCTCATAGGATTTGCGTAAGTTATCGACACGGCCGACCGGCGGGCGGGTGCAGGCTTCGGCGACCGCGTTGTGCCATTGTTCATCATGGCTTGCGACCAAAAGCAGACGGCGCACCTGCCCCCATGCGGGATCGGCTTGATTGGCGCGGGTGCGCAGCGCACGTTTGAAGCCGGGCTGGCGCTGGAAGAGTGAGAGTTGTTCGATGGCCTTGGGCACATATTTAATTTCCGCGCCGCTGCGCCAGAGGGGATTATCGGCGACCAGACACACAAGTCCCGCCAGCATTTCTTCGCGCGCGGCATAGTTGTGGGCACGTGAGAGGCCCGCATAGACCGGCGCGATATCGGGGGCCGCAATCGCGGCGCGGAAACGGGGGATGCTGGCGATCTGGGTAAGCAGAATGACGGCTTCGCCATAGCTGCGGGAGGCCAGAATATTGCGGAAATAGCGTTGCACCAGTTCGCCCGGCACATGGTCTTCCGCGCCCGGGACGGTGCGCAGCGCGCGGATCAGATCGGCTTTGCCCCAGAACATGGGGGAGGAATAACGATTGCGATCGTTTTCCTGTTCAAGGCAGCGCTCTTCCATTTTACGGGCAACCGCTTCGCCCATGGCGGCGGCCAGTGGCGGCATGGGCCAGGAAGGGAAAGCCGTGCCAAGCGCATGCAGCCGGGAAAGCGTGCCGGGCCTGACGTTCTGTTCGGTTGCCAGCGCCACATAATGGGGCCGCATATAATCCGCGACAAAAGGATGCGCGCGGAGAAGTGCGGCAAGATCAACATCACCGCCGCGTTCGTTCTGTGCCGTTGCATCCTGCAGGATGAAGCGGGCGCCGTTATCCTGTTCAAGCACATAAAAAGGAATTTCGGCGTATGTTTCGCGCGGCAGATAAGCCTCGCGCGCGCCGATGGCAAGGGAGGGATCCATATCCGCCCCGATGCGATAAAGCCGCGCACCTTCTACGGCGGCTACTTTTTTCACGCCCTGGGCCAGCCAAGCGGCATCGCGCTTTGCGGCGCGGCCTTTGCGCAGGAACAGCCGGTGGCGATCCTGCACTGCATCGCGTTCCATCACGAAGCAAAAATCAGGCACGGTGCGGTAGCCGCGCAGCAACCGGGGGCCGAAATCGGTTGAGAGCTGACCTTCCGGCACCTGTTGCGGCGCATCGGGATACAGGCGGTAATGGGTGGCGATGGCCTTGGGGAGATCATAGGGCCGGTTGAGACGCGTGAAGTGCCGTGACCAGCGAAGGAGGTCGGGCATGTAGCGATGATCGGGCGAAGGATCGGCGGCGAGCAAACGGCCGATGAGCAGGAGGGCGTATTCACGCGCCTCATCATTTTGGGGAGAAAAATACGACAGGTATTTTTCCGCTTCTTCCCCGATCTGTTGCGGGCTGGGTTTGGCCATGGCGGGCATAATAGGCGGGCGCGTTTGAAACCAAAACACCCCATTTTGAATGGTTAAAGCGCTGCACGAGTGGTGGACATTTTGTGTGGGGTGGGGCAATTTAAGCCCATGAAATTTACCTTTTCCTGGCTGAAACGCCACCTTGAGACCACGCATAGCGCTTCTGAGATCGCCGACAAGCTGACCTGGCTGGGGCTGGAAGTGGAAAGCCTCGCCGATCCCGCGGAGAAGCTGGGGGCGTTTACGGTTGCGTATGTCAAAAGCGCCGAGAAGCACCCGAACGCGGATCGGCTGAAGGTGGCGATTGTGGAGACAGCAGGCGGCGACGTACAGGTGGTCTGCGGCGCGCCGAATTGCCGCGCCGGCATTAAAGGCGTGTTCGCGCCGCCGGGCACGCATGTGCCGGGCACGGGCGTTGATCTGAAAATTTCAAAAATCCGCGATGTGGAATCGCGCGGCATGCTGTGCTCCAAGCGCGAATTGCAGCTGAGCGACGAGCATGACGGCATCATCGAACTGCCCGCCGATGCGCCGCTGGGCATGAAATACGCCGATTATGCGGGGCTGGCCGACCCGGTGTTTGAAGTGAAGCTCACCCCCAACCGGCCGGATTGCACGAGCGTGCGCGGTATTGCGCGCGATTTAGCGGCAGCGGGCATGGGCACGCTGAAAGCGCAGAAAATTCCCGCCGTTAAAGGCGCGTTCAAAAGCCCGATTAACGTGAAACTGAATTTGCCCGAGGCCGCCAAGAATGCGTGCCCGTATTTTGTGGGGCGTTACTTTAAAAACGTGACCAACAAGCCGTCACCGGCGTGGTTGCAAAAGTATTTAACCGCGATTGGCCTGCGGCCCATCTCGGCGCTGGTGGATATCACCAATTTTATCACCTTCGATCAGGGCCGGCCCTTGCACGTGTTCGATGCGGATAAGGTGAAGGGCGATATTCAGGCGCGTTTTGCTAAAGCGAACGAAAAAATCATGGCGCTGAACGGCAAGGAATACACGCTGGATGAGACCATGACGGTGATCGCGGATAACGATCATGCGGAAGCCATTGCCGGCATCATGGGCGGCGAAGCCACGGGTTGTTCCGAGACCACCAAAAACGTGTTTCTGGAATGCGCGTTTTTTGATGCGAGCCGCACCACGCTGACGGGGCGGAAGCTGAATGTGCTTTCCGATGCGCGTTACCGCTTTGAGCGCGGCGTGGACCCTGCGGCGATGATTGATGGCGCGGAAATGGCCACGCAAATGATTTTGGAACTATGCGGCGGCGAAGCGAGCGAACTGGTGATTGCCGGCCAGCAGCCGAATGCGACCCGCAAAGTCACGCTGCCTTTCACACGCTGCAAAACGCTGGGCGGGCTGGATGTGCCGGTGGACGAGCAGAAGGCTTTACTTGAGGCGATTGGCTGCCATGTCGACGTCATGCCCGCGAAGGCGGGCATCCACGATAAGCCATCCGACAAAAATCTGCCTGCGGGGCCTGCCGTGGATCCCCGCCTTCGCGGGGATGACGGTTACTTCACGGTCACGCTACCTACCTACCGCCCGGATATGGTGGGCGCGGCCGATTGCGTGGAAGAGATTTTACGCATCAAGGGCTTTGAGAATATTCCGCCAGTATCCTTGCCGCGCTCCAGCACGCTCACGGTGCCGGCGTTCACAGTTGAACAGAAGCGCGCCTCCACCGCACGTCGGCAGCTGGCCGCGCGCGGGCTGATGGAAGCGGTCACGTGGTCGTTCATGCCGGGGCAGCTGGCTTCCAGTTTTGCGCAAGGCAAAGATGCCGTACGGCTGGTGAACCCGATTAGTAACGATCTGGATGTTATGCGCCCCAGCATTCTCCCCAATTTGTTGCAGGCGGCGCAGCGCAATGCCGCCCGCGGGTTCCCCGATGCGGCGCTGTTTGAACTGGGCCCCATTTATCTCTCGGCCAAGCCGGAAGACCAGAAGATGGTTGCAACCGGCATCCGCGCCGGCGTGGCGAGCCCGCGCCAGTGGACGGGTAAGCAGCGCCCGCCCGATTTATATGATGCCAAGGCCGACGTGCTGGCGGTGCTGGAAGCTTTGCGTGCACCCAGCGCCAGCCTGCAGGCCACGCCCGATGCGCCCGGCTATTACCATCCCGGCCGTTCGGGCGTACTGCGTTTAGGCCCGGTGGTGCTGGCGGCGTTTGGCGAAGTGCACCCCAGCATTTTGCAGAAGGTGGATCTGGAAGGCCCCGTGGCAGCGTTCGAGATTTATCTGGATGCCATTCCCGCCGCGCGTGAGACCGGCCCGGCCAAGCCGCTGGCGGATTTGCCCGAGCTGATGCCGCTCACCCGCGATTTCGCGTTTGTGGTGGCCCATGATGTGGAGGCCGACAAGCTGGTAAAAGCCATTCGCGGGGCGGATAAAGCGCTTATAGCCGATGTGCGGGTGTTTGACCTCTATGAAGGCAAGGGCGTGGCGGAAGGGCATAAGTCGATTGCCATTGAAGTGCGCCTGCAACCACGCGGCAAAACGCTTAGCGAGCAGGATCTGGAAGCCTTTGCCGCCAAGGTCGTGGCATTCACGAACTGGAACTGATCGGCTTTGACGGCGACCGCGCTCGTATTCGCG
>JBEHYA010000104.1:0-5772 GCA_048498415.1 Pseudomonadota bacterium | reverse complement strand
GGGACTATCGGGCCGTGCGCGAGCTGCTGGCCGGGCTGATCGAGATGGGGGAACTTGCCGCGCATAATGTTGGCGCGGCGTCCCGCGGGCGGGCGATTTCTTCGGTACGGAATTTTTATCGGTGGCTGGCCAAGCAGCATCTGGTTGAAAATGCGGTGCTGCAAACGCTGCGCAGCCCCAAAAAGCCCAATCGCGCGCCGCGCCCAATGCAGGCGGGGCAGATTGACCAGTTGATGGTGGAGAGCGAGACCACGCGCGGCGGCGACTGGGTTGGCGCGCGCGATAAGGCGCTGTTCATGCTGCTTTATGGCGCCGGTTTGCGTTTGGGCGAGGCGTTGAGTTTGAACGGCGATGCGGTGGATGATATGCGCGGTGGGCAGCTGCGTGTGACCGGTAAGGGCCGCAAGGAACGCGCGGTGCCGGTACTGGCCAAAGTGCTGGATGATATTCAGACTTATCTCAAAGCCTCGCCGTTTACCGCGCAAAGCAGCGAACCGCTGTTTCGCGGCGAGCAAGGGAAGCGCCTGAACCCGGGCGTGGCGGAACGCGCGATGCGGAAACTGCGCGGCATGCTGCTGTTGCCGGAACATGCGACGCCGCATGCGCTGCGCCATTCATTCGCCAGTCACTTGTTAAATGCAGGCGCGGATTTGCGCAGCATTCAGGAGTTGCTGGGCCATTCGTCGCTTTCCACGACGCAGCAATATACGAAGATTGATGATAGCAGTTTGCTGAAAGTCTACGAGGCGGCGCATCCACGCGCGAAGAAAAAATAATTACGGACATTCCGGCGAAAGCCGGAATCCAGTTTCTATCCGTAACCAAACTGGATACCAGCTTTCGCTGGTATGTACGTTTCGGGGTTGATTTAGATTTTCATTTTGATCAGCGCCCAGCTGTAGAGGCTGTAAAAGATGATAGCCGCCGCAAGCGCTTCAATCGTAAAACCGAAATGCAGCGCGATGACGAGACCGGCCAGCGCGCTGCCGGCTTCGATGGCGAGATACCGCCGGCCAATTTCCGCGCCGCAGCGCCGGCAGGCGCCCTTGTTGAACAGGTATGAGAAAATCGGCACGAGATCCGGCACGCCAAGTGTGTTTTTGCACGAGGGGCAGAAGGAACGTGGCGCGACGATGGATAGTTTACGCGGCAGGCGGTAGGTGAGCATCGTCAAAAAGCTACCGATAATGGCGCCGAGAATGAAACCGCTGATGGCTTGAAAGATGATGAGGAAATTATCTTCGGGCATAGTCTTTCCTTACGTATGCCCCGTTGAAAAACGGGGCCCATTTATCAGCAATCCAAATGCGGATGAATGGGCCCCGGCTTTCGCCGGGGCATACATGGGTTAAGGATTATGACGGCGTACCAGGCCCATTTTTAATAGCCATGCCACGCTGCGGGTGAAGCGTTTTTCATCGGTGATGCTCATGGCGGCTTGCAGATTGGCAATCGACGTTAGGGGGTGGGCTTTGATGAGGCCAAGCAGATTGCTGAGCTGCGATTGATCAATCAGCATATCCATGCCGAAAATATTCATGCGGTGGCGGCTGGCGCGGGCCACATCGTCATCCACGGCGAGGAGTTCCAGCTTGTCGTGCGGCGACAAACGGCGCGTGGGAAAGCATTCGAACATGGCGGAGGGATCGGGGAAGCTGGGCTGAATGGCGCGCCAGTTGGCGGGCGCCAGGTTTTTCGCTTCGCCAGTCCGCTTGGCAGCTTTTTCTTCCCACATATCTTCGTAGGCTTTGATGACAACGCGCCAATCGTAATTTTCAATCGCGCGCTGGCGGCCGGCGGCGCCCATGGCTTTGCGTTTCAGTGGGTCTTCGATGAGCACGGTAAACGCCGCGGCGGTCATTTCCGCATCGACGGCTACGCTTTGATTGCTGCGCAGCAGATAATCGCCGTAATTGCGTTTGTTGAAATAATGTTCGGCCACTTCATGGCTAAAACCGCTGGGAACGCCGATGGTGGGAATTAAAAAACCATCCACGCCGTGGCGCACGCCATCGCGGTAGCCATCCCAGTCGCTCACGACGGCAGGAAGTCCCGCGGCCATCGCTTCAATCGGCGTTAGGCCGAAGCTTTCCTGAATGTTATCGACGAGGGACGTGAAAATATCACCCATCGCCCACGGCCCGTCGGGGAAACGCGGGTCGTTGTTCATGACGAATTCAACTTTTAAATTCGGCGCGCGGCAATAATCGCCGGCGAGCTCGTGGAATTCTTTTTCCATGATCTCCGGCTTGAAATAGCCGAACAAAACGAGCCTGACTTTTTTATCGGTGCGCGAGGCTGCGATTTGCGCCGCCTGCAGCAGGGGCAGGGGGTGGGCTTTAGTGACGCAGCTTAAGCGGCCCACATAGAGAATAACGACTTCATCTTCCGCAATGCCAAGCGCCGCGCGCTGGGTGGCGCGATGCTGGTTGGTGGTAATACGGATAAAACGTTCAGTGTGGATGCCGAGCGGGATAATGGGCAGTTCTACCGGGCATTCAAAGCGTTTGCCGAAGCGGTGTTCGAGATAATCCGCCTGAATATCCCACAGCGCCTTCACCGCATCGCGAATGGCGATGGAGGGACATATTAAGGTATCGCCGGGGCGTGAGGGCGCGAGTTGGAAATTATACAGCACATCGTTGATGCGTTCGCCCGACATGGTGTGGACGATGGAGCTGATGTTAAAGCCCTTGCCGTTCACCTGCAGGCGGCGCCACCAATGATCACCCAGATTGGGATCGGGGCGGAAAAAAACATCCGCATCGCTGAGGAGTTCGCGCGGGGCATGCACCGAGATCCAGGCGCAGCGGCCGAAATCGATGTGCTGGCTACTCGCCAATTCTTTCAGTTCTTCGATGCTGTCATCGCCGCCGGGCAGAAAATAAAAGGTTTCCTGCCGGCTGTACTGGAAGAAGGCTTTCATGAAATTGCGGATCGCTACATCCAGCCCGAAGATTTCGGTGGGGCCTTTGCCGGAATCCGGCTTGGTGTAGTTGACGACAACTTTCATGGAGCGTTACCAAAGACTGTCATCCCGGCGAAGGCCGGGATCCACGACAAGCCAAGCAGGCGAATTTCGGTCATGGGGCCTATCGTGGATGCCGGCCTTCGCCGGCATGACGTAAAAAGATTCATGACTGCTGCCGGAGCTTAGAGATCGTGCTGGTGGTGCTTTGGCCTTCGACCAGTTCGGCCAGCACCACGCGGCCGCCCCAGCTTTTGACTTCCTTGGAACCCACCACGGTTTCTTCCGTGTAATCCGCGCCTTTAATAAGCACATTCGGGCGCAGCGCCTTGATGAGCTCCAGCGGTGTGTTTTCATCGAACACGATCACGAGATCGACCATGCCGAGGCTGGCAAGCACGATGGAACGCGCTTTTTCATTCTGCACCGGGCGGTTGGCGCCTTTCAGGCGTTTGACCGACGCATCGCTGTTCAGGCCCACAACTAAACGGTCGCAGGCTTTGCGGGCTTGATGCAATAAAGAGATATGGCCGGGGTGGAGGAGATCGAAACAGCCATTGGTGAAGCCGACCGTCAGACCCTGGCGGCGCCAGCGCTCCACGGTTTCAATGGCTTGATTGGCGGTGAGCACTTTGTCATCCAGCTCGCGCGATTCCGACTGGCGCATGCGCTTGATAAGTTCATCCACCGTCACGGTGGCGGTGCCGATTTTACCCACCACCAGCGAGCCGGCTTCATTGGCCAGACGCGCAGCGAATTCCATGGGCATCTGGGCGGCCAGCGCGGTCACGAACGCAGCGATCACGGTATCGCCCGCACCCGACACGTCGTAAACTTCGCGCGCCGTGGCTTCAAAATGATGGGGCTCCTGACCTTTGCGGATAAGGCACACGCCGTCACCGCCGAGCTTGGCGAGAACAGCGCCGAAATGGAATTTTTCAATAAGTTCATTGCCGGCCTTGATGGCATCGGCAACCGATTTGATGGGATAGCCCACCGCTTCCGCCAGTTCCTTGCGGTTGGGCGTAATCACATCCGCGCCGCTATAGATGGAATAATCGCGGAGCTTGGGATCGATGACCACGGGTTTGCCAAACGACTTGGCCAGATCAATACAATCCCGCACCAGCTTCCTGGTGAGCACACCTTTATTATAGTCGGAGAGGATGACGGCGCCGCAATTGGGCAACGCCATGCGCAGGCGCACACCAACCTGTTCTTCCAAGGCCGGGTCGAGCGCTTCCGCACGTTCATGGTCGCTGCGCAGCACCTGCTGGATGCCGGCGATGTAGCGGACTTTGAGCGTGGTGGGGCGCGATTTATCGGTAAGCAGGTGGGGGGTGATGTCCTCTTCCTGCGAGAGCATCTTGGCGATTTCAAAACCCGGATTATCGGAGCCCACCACGGCGATAAGGTCAGCGCGCTGATGCAGGCTGATGAGGTTGCGCACCACGTTACCCGCGCCGCCCAGCATGGCGATCTCGCGGCGGTAATGCAGGACGGGAATGGGCGCTTCCGGTGAGATGCGGCTGACTTCGCCATACACAAAACGGTCAAGCATCACGTCGCCCACCACCAGAATGGCGCTGGTGGGCAGATTTTCGAGGCGGTGAATGAGATCAGGGGTGAACGGCATGGCTATTTCTTAGCAATATGGGTCTTCTTTGGCCAGATAATCATGGATGTATTCGGTCACGCCGTTTTCTAATGACGTGAAGGGTTTGTCGTAACCGGCTTTGCGCAGTTTATCCGGGTTGCTTTCGGTGAAGTATTGATAGTGCTTCTGGAGTTCGGCGGGCATATCGCGGTACGCGATGTTGGGCGCGCGGCTCACCGCGGCATAGACGGCACGGGCGAGATCAAGGAAGGTGCGGGCTTCTCCGGTGCCCACATTGAACAGGCCGTTCACGCGGGCGTGGTGGTAGAGCCACGTCATGACATCGGCGACATCGCCGACCCAGATGAAATCGCGCTTCTGCCCGCCATCGAGATAGCCCTCGCGGTGCGATTTAAACAGCTGGAACGTCTCGCCCTTGAAGGCGGTGGGGTGAATTTGATGAACGACCGAGCGCTGGTTGCCTTTGTGGTATTCGTTGGGGCCATAGACGTTGAAGAATTTCAGGCCAACGCATTGGGCGGGGAAACGTTCGCCGGTTTCGCGGGTCTGGGCCACGTATTGGTCGAATAAATGCTTGCTCCAGCCATAGGGATTAAGCGGGCGGAGTTTTTTGAGGCTGGCTAAATCTTCGGCGTCATTGAAGCCCTGATCACCATTGCCGTAGGTGGCGGCGCTGGAGGCGTAGATGAAGCGCTTGCGGTATTGCGCGCACCAGTTGAACAGGTCTTTGGACAGGCGGAAATTGTTGGCGATGATTTTATCGGCGTCCAGCTCGGTGGTGCTTGATATCGCGCCCATGTGGTAGATGACCTCGATGCGTTTTTGTTCGCGTTCGAGAAAAGCAGGCAGCTGTTCGGGCGTGATCACGTCTTCGAGCGCGCGCTTGGAAATATTGCGCCATTTCTGCTCGGTGCCCAGCCAGTCGCAGATGACGAGGGGGCCGAGGCCCTGTTTTTCAAGCTGGGCGGCCAGGTACGAGCCGATGAAGCCGGCGCCGCCGGTGATAAGGATCATGTTTTTCCGTTTACGGACATACCAGCGAAAGCTGGTATCCCGTTTATTTTAATAACCTGGATTCCGGCTTTCGCCGGAATGTACGTATATATTACACAATCTTGACAGCGCGGGCGCAAGCGCCTTGATTAGCCCTTCCAAAAACGGCGTCATCCCCGCGAAGGCGGGGATC
>JBEHYA010000103.1:0-5901 GCA_048498415.1 Pseudomonadota bacterium | reverse complement strand
GCGTCGTCCATACATGCCTCCTGCCTTGCGGGGCATCGCCGGGGCGTCATCAGGCGGCACCGGGGCGCGGCCCTGCTCGAGCGGGTTCCAGCTTTGCCAGTAATCGGCCGCCTCCCCGGGCACCGGATCTGCCGTTAGCGGATGGCACATGCCCTTGATTTCCATGTCATAGGCATGGGCCAGCGGAACCCATGCTTCCTGCCACACCCAGTGGCCGGCCGGGTAAATCGCGCGGTGATACGAAAGGAGCAGGTCCAGCGTTGCGGCATCATCGACATGCTGGGCGCGCAGCGCCGTGTCAAGGCCGTAGCGTGCGGCATAGGCATACACTCTTTGCGTAAAATCACCGGACCCGCCCGGCTGAACCGCCATGCAGGCAAATGTGATTTTAGCCGCGTCCATATCCGAAAGCGTCTGAAATAAAGCATCGAGATCGGCACCACATTCAGGACCACTCACCACCAGCAGGCCGCTTGCCTTGCTGTGCGTGGCGCGCGTCGAAAAAGGCAAGGGCGCCAGGGTGCGAATACGGGCGCGGCGCGCGCCGGCAAAACTGGCGCTGTCATCCGCAATGCGCGGGCTGGTCGCCAGCACGCCTACGGCATCACGGGTGGTGAGCAGCGCATCGCGCATCGCCATGATGGTGCCCGGCATCGGGATATAGCGGTGCAGCCAGTCAAACGGCATGGCGACGATCGGGCGCACAGCGGCCACCCGCCCCATCGGCACGCCCCGCAATATCCAGAGGTTGCAATCGGTGAAATCGAGCGCGCCATCACTCGGGCATACATAGGTCTGTCCCGCTTCGACAGGTATCTGGTACAGCAGCGCTACTTCTGCAGCGGTGAGGCTGGCATAGCGATAGGCGCGCAGTTGTACATTTTCAAGCTGGCCGGAAAGACGTTTCATCAACGCGTTATCCGCCACACCCACGATCAATTGGGTATCGTCCGGCACCGCCTTCGCCAGCGCGCGCAGTTCATTTTCAGCGATCAGCGCCAGCAGCGGCGGCAATGCAGGCGGCAATAAGACGGCAATCTTGATCATGGCCAGCATATTACATAAGCGGCCTGTGTTTAAAAGCCGAAAAACAGCCGCGTACGAAGCGATAAAGCCTTGATAAATCCGCCCATTTGCGCGATGAAGGAGCCATCCTCGACGGAACATACATGCAGAACGCGGTTGCCCTTATTACCGGCATTGGCGGACAGGATGGCGCCTACCTTGCCGCCCTCCTCCTGGCCAAAGGCTATACAGTCTATGGTACCAGCCGGTCCCTTGCGCGCTTTAACGGTTGGCGGCTCGATGCCCTTGGCATCCGGGCCCACGTCCAGTTGGTCGAAATGGATCTGACCAACGAAGCCAGCATCCGCACCGTGGTTGCGCGCATTAAACCGAATGAACTGTATAACCTCGCCGCGCAAAGTTTCATTGCCGCTTCCTTCGAGCGGCCGGTTCAGACCATGGAAGTGGATGGCATCGGCCCCTTGCGTATCCTCGATGCCATCCGCACCCTGAGTCCGACAACCCGTTTCTTTCAGGCTTCGACCTCCGAGATTTTTGGGGCTACCGCCGGCATGCCGCAAAATGAAGCCACCGTCCCTGCCCCGCAAAATCCCTATGGCGTGGCCAAGCTCGCCGCCCATCTCATGACCGGGCGTTATCGCGATGCCTATGGGCTGTATGCCTGCGCCGGCATTCTTTTTAATCACGAAAGTCCCTTGCGCGGGCGGGAATTTGTCACGCGTAAGATTACCTCGGAACTTGCGCTTATCCGTGCCGGCCGCCAGCGGCCGCTGCTGGTTGGCAACATGAATGCCGAGCGTGACTGGGGTTTTGCCGGTGATACCGTGGACGGTATCTGGCGTATGCTGCAGCAGGGCACACCCAGCGATTTCGTTTTTGCCACGGGCGAAGCGCGCAGTGTACGCACGTTCATTGCTACCGCCGCGCCGCATTATGGCTTTGACATCCTTTTCACCGGGGAGGGGCTGAACGAGAAGGGCTTTGACCGCAAAACCGGCCAGCTCGTCGTTGAAGTCAGCACGGATTATTACCGGCCGCGTGAAATTCCCGCGCGTCATGGCGATGCCACGCGCGCCCAGACCGAACTTGGCTGGACACGCCGTCTGGACTTCGCCGCGCTGGTGAAAATGATGGCCGAAGCCGATATGACCCGCGTCGCGGCCGGCGAACTGAAAGAAGTTGTAAATGGTTGATAATAAAGTGTTTTATGGCAAATCCGGGGCGCTGCGCCACATCTATTTTGATGCAACCTCCACCTTGCAGGCGCCATTTACCAGTGGCATCCAGCGCGTGGTCCGGCAACTGGGCAAACATCTTGCCGCACATTGCGCGCGCGCCGGCATCGCTTTCGATCTGGTTTACTTTGACGGCGCGCGCTACTGCCAGGTGCCGCTGGAAAAGCTGGACACGCCACCGCCTGCCGCCAGGCTCCGCACACGAAGCCGGTGGCGCTGGCTCTTCCGTCTTGTTCCACAACCCGTCAAAACATTGGTACGTATTTTCACCAACCCGCTGCGCCGGGGGCCGCGCTGGCACGGGGAGGCGGGGGCCGCGCTCATTCTTGCTGATGCCACATGGAATTATCAGCCATGGAAAAAGATCGCGCGCATGAAAGAGGCCGGCACGGCCGTTTATACGCTGGTCTATGACCTGCTGCCCATTAATCACCCGGCATTCTTTACACCTGCCTTGGTGGACGCCTTTCGCATCTGGTGGCAGGAAAGCGCGCGTTTAAGCACGGCATATTTCTGCATCTCGGAGGCGGTCAAGCGGGACGTCGACAGGCACCTCACGGGGGGTGCGTCCCGGCCGCCAGCCTATGTGATTCCGCTTGGTTATGATTTCAAAACGACCATGCCGGCCGGCGATGTGCAGCAGCTTGTGAGCGGCAATTGGGAGGAGGGGCCCGTTATCCTCATGGTTGGCACGATTGAGCCGCGCAAGAATTACGCATTCGCGCTCGATGCCTTTGATGCCGTATGGCAAAAGAACCCCGGCGTGAAACTGGTGATTGTAGGGCGGCGCGGCTGGCTCTCGGAAAAACTGGCGGCCCGCATTACAGCACATCCCCTGCGTGGCCGCAGCCTGTTCTGGCTCGATGACTGTTCAGATGAAAACTTGCATGCGCTCTATGCCCATGTGGACACAATTCTTGCGGCGTCCATCGATGAAGGTTACGGCCTGCCGATCATCGAAGCCGAAGCCAATGGTGTGGCCGTGCTCGCCAGTGATATTCCGGTCTTTCGTGAAATCGCCAGCGATGAAACGCGCTTTTACAGGGCCGGCGACAAGAACAGCCTGGTGGAAGGGATTTTGGCCACACCCAAACGCACGGCCCGCGCGCCGATCCGGCGCACACGGTGGCCGCAATGGGCGGAAAGCGCTGAAACGGTATTTCGTCACGTCTACGGCGAGCCGGGCAGGGCTTAACCGCCCATTAAATGCTTCTTGAAAAATTCCAGCGAGCGGGTGTTGGCGATGTCGGCGGCATCGCGGTCGAAATGCACGCCGTTGACGCGGGCAAACGCGTGCTGCGCGTTGGGGTAGGTGTAGGCTTCAATTTTTTTGTTTGCGGCCACGGCGGCTAAAATCTTGTCCTGCGCGGCGGGGCCGATATATTCGTCCTTCTCGCCAATGTGGATTAATAAAGGGTTTTTGATCTGCGGCACCGTGTCCAGCAGCTGGTCGATCCCGCCGCCGTAATAGCTGATATTGGCATCGGCGTCCGATTGCGCCGCCATCAAAAACGCCAGCTTGCCGCCCAGACAGAAACCAATCGTGCCCACCCGGGCGCTGTCAAAGCTGCGGGCATACTGAACCGCGCTCATCAAATCCTTCACGCCCTGATCCACATCAAAGCGCTTATAAAAATCAAACGCCTTCTGCGTCTCGGCCTCCACGGCGTCGCTGAGTTCCACGCCGGGTTCCATGCGCCAGAACAGGTCGGGGCAGAGGGCGTGGTAGCCCTGCTTCGACCACTGGTCGCACATCTGGCGCAGGCCCTTGTTGACGCCGAAAATTTCCTGAATGACGACGATCACCGGCGCATGCGGATTTTCCGCCTTGGCCAGGTACCCGCCAAAGCTTTTGCCGTCGGAACTGGGGATCTGCGCATTGAAAGGGGGCATGGAAACCGCGCTTTATAAAAGGGGTTTAAGGGAAACGCTTCCAAAGGGTAGGCGGGCGGCTTATATCTTGCAATCACCTTCACATAAAGGGGCTATACAGAATGAAAATCACCATGAACGTCGAATGCACGCCGGAAGAAGCGCGCAGCTTTTTCGGCCTCCCCGATGTGGCGCCCATGCAGGAAGCCGTGATGCAGGAACTCCAGGCGCAGATGATCGCGAACATCAAAGCCATGGACCCGCAGGCCCTGATCCAGCAATGGGTGCCGCTTGGCATGCAGAACATGGAACAGATGCAGAAAATGTTCTGGGGCCAGGCGGGCGTTCGTAAGTAAGAATGTTTTACAATCACCACATCTTCTGCTGCACCAATTTGCGGCCCGACGGCCATAAGCGGGGCTCCTGCGCCGCCAAAGGCTCCGAAGGCTTACGCAATTACATGAAGGAAAAAGCCAAGGAATTAGGCCTTGAAGGCACGCGCGTGAACACCGCCGGCTGCCTCGACCGCTGCGAGCTTGGCCCCGTGATTGTCAGCTACCCTGAAGGCCACTGGTATTCCGCCAAAACACGCGACGATGTAGATGCCATTTTATTATCAATTAAAAATAATACCGCTGCGCCCCCGCACCTGATTTTGCGTGATGCGCAAAGACCAATCAAAGAATAGGACGGACATACCAGCGAAAGCTGGTATCCAGTTTTTTGCGGATCGAAAAACTGGATTCCGGCTTGCGCCGGAATGTCCGTGAATAACATGACGAATGCCGATACCATCTACGCGCTCTCAAGCGCTCCCGGCAAAGCGGGCGTGGCCGTGCTGCGCATCTCCGGCGCACAAGCGGGCGCGGCGTTGAAAGCGCTTTCCGGCCAACTTCCACCACCCCGCCGCGCTGAACTCGCCACGCTGAAAGACGGGGCAGGGCAGGCAATCGACCGCGCGCTAACCCTATATTTTAAAGGCCCGAATAGCTTTACAGGCGAAGATGTGGCCGAGCTTCACGTGCATGGCAGCCGCGCGATCATCAAGGCGGTGCTGGCGCGTTTAAGCGAACTGAATTTACGCATGGCGGAACCCGGTGAATTCACCCGCCGCGCGTTCATGAACGGCAAGCTGGATCTTGCCGAAGCCGAAGGCCTCGCGGATTTGATCAACGCCGAGACCGAAGCCCAGCGCAAGCAGGCGCTGCGCCAGATGGAAGGCGGCCTCTCGAGCCTCTATGACGAATGGCGCCGGCAACTTCTGCGCGCGCTCGCCCATGTGGAAGCCGATATCGATTTTTCGGAAGAGGATTTGCCGGCCGATCTCGCGCGTCAACGCAAAGCCGATATCGAAAAACTGGCGCAAGAAATCGCCGCGCACCTGGCCGATAACCGCCGCGGCGAGCGCCTGCGCGATGGCTTTCATATCGCCATTGTAGGTGCGCCAAATGCCGGTAAATCAAGCCTTTTGAACGCGCTCGCCGCCCGCGATGCGGCCATTGTATCGGCAACCGCCGGCACCACGCGCGACGTGGTGGAAGTGCATTTAGACCTTGCCGGCTACGCCGTGGTGCTGGCCGATACCGCGGGCCTGCGCGAGACCACGGATTCAATCGAAGCCGAAGGCATCCGCCGCGCGATCCAACGCGCCGAACATGCCGATCTCAAACTCGCGCTGTTCGATGCGTCGATCAAAGCGTTGAGCCGATCGACGTACGCAGGGTCATCGAGAGTCGCCTGCCCGGCAGCGAGCATTCGCGTATGCGCC
>JBEHYA010000102.1:0-6113 GCA_048498415.1 Pseudomonadota bacterium | reverse complement strand
TAGGTATCGTCGCCATCCACCAGTACATAAATATCGGCTTCGATATCGGCGAACATGCGGCGCACCACATGGCCTTTGCCCTGCTGTTTTTCAGCACGCACCGTGGCCCCGGCCTCGCGTGCCCTTTGAACGGTTAAGTCCTTTGAATTATTGTCATAAACATAAACTTGTGCGCCTGCCAAAACGCCGGTAAAGTCGCGCACCACTTTGGAAACCGTGGCTTCCTCGTTATAGCAGGGGATGAGAACAGCGATTTCAGGCATTGGCAAAAACCGGAAGGACACTTCAGTGAAGGGCAGTATTACATCCTTTTTACGTGGCGCAAATCAGCAAAGCAAGGTCGATGGCGCAAACCGCGCCACCCGCGAACAGGCCGAGGAAGCCGTGCGCACGCTTTTGTGCTATCTGGGCGAAGATGTGGCCCGCCCCGGCCTGGTGGATACCCCCGCCCGCGTGGTACGCGCCTGGGATGAATGGTGCGAAGGCTATAAGGAAAATGCGCCCGAACTGCTGCAGACCTTCTTCGAAGACATTAAGGGCTATGACCAGCCGGTGGTGATGCGCAACATCGATTTCATTTCCCACTGCGAACACCACATGGCGCCCATGCCGGGCACGGCGCATATTGCGTATTGGCCCAATGAAAAAGTGATCGGCATCAGCAAGCTTGCCCGCGTGGTGGATGTGTTTGCGCGCCGCCTGCAAAGCCAGGAAAACATGACGCGCGAAATTGCCGAAGCGCTGGATGCCGCGTTAAGCCCCAAGGGCGTTGCCGTGGTGATCGAAGCCCAGCATGGCTGCATGACGACGCGCGGCGTGCACAAGACGGGCGCGGATTTAGTCACGCAGTTCTTCACCGGCGTTTTCAAGCACGATGAAAAGCAGCGCGGCGAGATTTTGGCTAGCTTGAAATAATCTGAATTTGTGGGCTCTCTAACTTCCCTCTCCCCTTGAGGGAGAGGTTGCAAGAACTTAGGTTTGCGGCTTCGCAAGCCTTAGTTCTTGCTGGTGAGGGGTTCGTCTCTCCGCTAGCAAACGATTTGCCCAGCGGCACCGACCCCTCCCCTAACCCCTCCCTTCCGCCTACGCCAAGGAGCTTCGGCGGACGCATGAGCCCAGACCCGGCGTAGCTTCTTAGCGAAGACGGGCAAGGGGAGGGGGATTTAAACTACTTCACCGCGCTATACGCGACATCGTTGAAGTAGGAGGGGATTTGCTTGGCCAGCTCGCCATCAATGGCATCTAAAACGCGGGCCATGAGTTCCAGATAGGCTTTGCGTTTGCCCTGCGGGGAGGCGTTGAAGCTAACCCGCGCTACCTGCGAGGTGTTGGCGGTCACGCTTTCCGAAATACCATCGGGGCGCGAGGCCGTGAGCAGCACGCTGATGGTGGCGGTCATTTCCGCCTGGCTATCGCCTTCCGTAAACTTGCCGATCATGTCGGTGTTCTTGACTGCCCGCACATTGAACTGCGCCTGCTGGATCACGAAGCGGGAATTATAATAGCCGCCGGTAGCAGTGAATTTCTGCGCAGCATAGCGCGAGAGAATATCGACGGGCATGGGGTCCACATTGCCGGCGATGCCGGTGTTTTTATCGGCCGACAAATCCTGGTTCACCACATCGAAGCTGCGGGCAGAAAGATTCAGATGCGCGTAGTTTTCCATGGGAATTTCGTTCGCCTGCAGCGGGCCGGGGGCGATGCCGAACTGGCTGACATCCGGCGTGGAACAGGCCGCAAGCGCCACAAAGGCGGTTGCAACGATCAGCTTGGAAACATTAAGGCGCATTCCGGAATCTCCATTCATTAATGAAGCAAGACGTTAAGGGGATAGGCATAAAAAGCAATGACGTTTTGGCTATAAACGATTTGGGCCTTTTTAAATCCCTCTCCCTCAAGGAGTTTTGCACAAATAGTCCTTTTAGCATTCATACGCGTCACCCCGGCGAAGGCCGGGGTCCGCGACAGGCCACAAAACAAAGGCTTTCCCGCTGGGCTTTTCGTGGATGCCGGCTCTTCAAAGGCATGACAGAATGGTTTTTGTGCAAAGCCCCTCACGGGGAGGGGAATTAGTGCTGGCTTTGACGTACTGCCCGCCCTATGTTCCTTGGCGGGCAGTTGGCATGGACGTGCTTTGCTTGCTAATCCGGCCAGATCCGAAAGGAAGCATCCGTAACATGCAAACCGGGTCGTGCCAGCTCCCACCCAATCACTGACGCCGCATAGGTTAATTAACGGAATCTCGCTTTATTCCGAACGAGGGGTCTTTTACACTTCATCCCATGAGCATGCTTTTTGCGGATATGGATAGCGTGGCGGAGACCGAAGCCGCGCCGGGGTATCGCGTTCTCGCGCGGAAATACCGCCCTGTCAGTTTCGACCAGTTAATTGGCCAGGATGTGCTGGTGCGCACCCTCACCCATGCGATTGAAAGCGGGCGCATTGCCCAAGCCTATATGCTGACCGGCGTGCGTGGCATCGGTAAAACCACCACGGCCCGCATTATCGCGCGCGCCCTTAACTGCATCGGCGCGGATGGCCAGGGCGGACCCACCATTCACCCCTGCGGCGTGTGCGCCAACTGCGTGGCGATTGCGCAAGACCGCCATGTGGACGTGCTGGAAATGGACGCGGCATCCCGCACGGGCGTCGATGATATCCGCGATATCATCGATGGTGTGCGCTATGGCCCGGTTTCGGCGCGCTATAAAATCTACATCATCGACGAAGTGCATATGCTCTCGAAAAACGCGTTTAACGCGTTATTGAAAACGCTGGAAGAGCCGCCGCCGCATACGAAATTCATTTTCGCCACCACGGAAATTAGAAAAGTGCCGGTCACGGTGCTTTCCCGCTGCCAGCGCTTTGATCTGCGCCGGGTGGATGCAGAGACGCTCGAGAAGCATTTCAAGAATGTGGTCGGCTGGGAAAAAGCCGAAGCCGAGGATGAAGCGATTGCTTTAATTGCCCGCGCCGCCGATGGCTCGGTGCGCGATGGGCTCAGTTTGCTTGATCAGGCGATTGCACGGAGCGAAGGCAAGGTGAGCGCGGACGATGTGAAGGCCATGCTGGGTTTGGCCGACCGCGCGCGCGTGATTGATTTATTTTCCGCCATTCATGAAGGCGAGCCGGCCAGGGCGCTGGAGATTGCCGCGGATTTGCGTGCGCTTGGCGCGGATGCGCTGGTGGTGTTGCAGGATTTAGCCGATATCACCCATATGCTCACCCGCCTTAAAGCCGCACCCAATGCCGGTGCTTCCACAGCGCCGGAGCTGGAGCAGAAACTGGCCTCCACGCTGGGTGCCAAGCTGGATATGCCGTCGCTCACCCGTAGCTGGCAGATGCTGCTGAAGGGCATTCAGGAAGTGCAACACGCCGCAGATGCGCATAAGGCGCTGGAGATGGTGATTATCCGCATGAGCTATATCGCCGACCTGCCGCCGCCGGGCGATCTGGTGAAGCGCCTGCAGGATAGTGGCGTGTTGAATGCGGCTGGTTCTGCGGCGCCTTCGGGCGGCGGTGGCGGTGCCAAGGCTTATAGCGGCAATGCAGCGATTGCGCTGGCTACGTCGCAGCCCGCGGCGCGTGTAGTGGCGGCCCCTGCCCCGCAGGACGTGGCGGCTGTTGCCCTGATGCCCGAAAGCTTCGTGGCGCTGGTTGACCTGTTCATGCAAAAGCGTGAGCCCGTTTTATATGCGCATCTTTATCGCGATACGCAGCTGGTGAGCTTTCAGGTCGGCAAACTTGAAATCCATGTGAAGGAACATGCGCCGGCCAATTTAGCGCCGCGCGTAGCCCAGAAATTGCAGGAATGGACGGGTAAGTTCTGGGCTGTGACCTTAAGCCACGCGCCCGGCGAAGCAAGCCTGGCCGAGCAGAACGAGGCGGCACGGATTGCGCGGTGGAATGCCGCCGCCAGCCACCCGCTGGTGCAAAGCGTGCTCAAGAATTTCACCGGCGCCAAAATGATTGACGTGCACAAGAAAGCCACGCAAGAAGAAGCGCCCGCAGAGGCCAACGAAACCGTTTTTGATGACGAAGCATAAGGACATAAAATGAAAAATATCGGCGATATGATGCGCAAGGCGCAGGAAGTGCAGACGCGTCTGGCGGAGATGCAGAATAATCTCTCTGGCATCACCATCACGGGCGTGGCCGGTGGCGGCATGGTGGAGATCACCCTGAACGGCAAGGGCGAGACGCAGAAAGTGAAGATCGACCCCAAAGCGGTAGATGTAAACGATATGACGCTGCTGGAAGACCTGATTTTAGCGGCCTGCAACGACGGCCACAAAAAAGTTTCCCAGCATGTGGAGGCGGAAACCCAGAAGGCCATGGGCGGCATGGGCCTGCCGGGCGGCTTAAAGCTGCCGTTCTGATATATGCGCGACAACCCGCTGCAAAACCTGATTGGACTGCTTGCCAAACTGCCGGGGCTGGGCCCCCGCTCGGCCCGGCGCGTGGCGTTGCAGCTTTTAAAAAAGCCGGATGCGCTGCTGCGCCCGCTGGCCCAAGCCATGGTGGAGACAGCCGAGACGATGCAGACCTGCACCCAATGCGGGAACCTGGATACACATAACCCCTGCTCGCTCTGCACCGATGCGCGGCGCGACGGCAGCATGATCTGCGTGATCGAAGATGTCGCGGATTTGTGGGCGATGGAGCGCAGCAATGTCTATCGCGGGCTCTATCATGTGTTAGGCGGCACGCTGTCGGCATTGGATGGCATTGGCCCCGATCAGCTCCGCATCGGCCAGCTGGTCGAACGCGTGGAACGCTCGCAGCGTTCCGACGCGCCGGTGATGGAAGTTATTCTGGCGCTGAACGCCACGCTGGAAGGCCAGACCACAGCGCATGTGGTGGAAGACCAGCTGGAGATATCGGGCATTGCCGTCACGCGCCTCGCGCATGGCATGCCGATCGGCGGCGAGCTGGATTATCTGGACGACGGCACGCTGATGGCCGCCTTCAACGCCCGGCTTAAAACCGGCACGTAACCTTTCCCATCTCATTTTTTATGGGCAAACCCCTATAATTCAGGCTGTGACGGCCCCCACAAATCACTAACAATCCTTTCATTTAAGGCTTGTTAAGCGTTTCCGGGTGATCATAATCATGGCTTATGCTGCTTTGCAAAACGGCTTTGCCAACGTTAACCATAACCGGGATTCCCCGTGCAGCAGGCTGCCACTCCTTTAACCGGCGATACGCAAATGGACGAGCATGAAGGCTATTATGCCGCATTATCGCTCGTTGTGAACGCACGCGGCCGCGCCTGCCTTATCCATGATGGCGAATTTGAAGCCACCCCCGTCTGGATCAAATATCTGGTGGTTAAACGCCAGCTCCAGTTCATTTACGACACCGGCGCCAAACGTACATTTAGCTATGTCATGGAGGATAAAATGCACAAAGTCCTCCTTAACATAGATAAAATTTTCTTAATCCGCACCGACCATGGTAAACCAATTGAGGCGTTTGATACGACCTTAATCAGGGAATAGTTGTTGAAATTAATGCGATTTGATATATTTTTAAGGTATTAGAGGCAGTATAAAACGATGACCGCACAAGCCGTGAAACTTACGCCCGTTCAGATGGGCGATGCCATGTTGGCCCTGCATGAGGCGACGAACGTCCATCATGTCGGCGGCATCCATTGGGAAGAAAGCGCTCACGAAAACTTTGACAAGAAATTCAACAATAACGCTTCCATCGTTATGGCGGAGCTTATGAAGCATGCGTGGCGCCCCAACTCGGGCCCGGATGCGGTTAAGACAGCGCCGCAGAATAACAATAAGGTTGGCGGTTATACTTTAGCCGCTGCACCGACCCCGCCAAAAGGCTACGGTCTGTAATAATCAAAACCAGTTTCTAAAAAGCCGCCCCAGATAAAAATCGGGCGGCTTTTTTATGCTTGGAATTTCCTGCTGTATGCCCCGGCGAAAGCCGGGGCCCATCGGGCAGCAATCATAATGCGGATGAATGGGCCCCGTTTTTCAACGGGGCATACTTGTTCCTTTTATCCGACCAGCGGCAGTGCGATGGTGAAGCACGCGCCCAGCACTTTGCCGTGTTCGTCGTGCAGGTTTTCGGCGCGGATGTGGCCTTTG
>JBEHYA010000101.1:0-6646 GCA_048498415.1 Pseudomonadota bacterium | reverse complement strand
TCCTGATATTGCTGATACCGGTGCCGATGTGTCGTGGCTGCCTTTGGGCGCTGCGGCTGCTGCGCGTGATCTCGCTAAAGCCAAAGGCGTCGAAGAAGTCGTGATGCTGGGCCGCGTGCGCCGTCCGTCGCTGTCTGAACTCAAGCCGGATTGGCTATTGTTACAGAAGTTACCCCGCATCGGTCTTGGTGCGCTGGGCGATGACGGTTTGTTGAAAGCCGTGGTGCGCGAATTTGAAAGCGAAGGCTTCCGCGTTGTCGCCCCGCAGGATGTGATGAAGGATTTGCTGATGCCCGCCGGCGTGCTGGGCCGCATTCAGCCGGATGACGCCGCCAAAGCCGATATCCAGCGCGGCATGGAAATCGCGAAGCTGCTGGGCCAGGCCGATGTCGGGCAGGGCGCCGTCGTTCAGCACGGCGTGGTACTGGCAGTGGAAGCCATTGAAGGCACTGACGCCATGATCCAACGTGCCGGCCAGAACCGCCGCGAAGGCGAAGGCGGCGTGCTGGTGAAGATGAAAAAGCCGCAGCAGGATAAACGCCTCGATCTGCCCTCCATTGGCCTCACCACCGTGCAACTCGCCAAGCAGGCGGGGTTGGTTGGCATTGCGGCAGAAGCCAATGGCGCCTTGCTGGTCGACCGCGAAGCAGTCATTAAAGCTGCGGATGATGCCGGTTTATTTCTAATCGGCGTTGAAAGCCATGCGTGAGCCGCCGTGCTTTTTTCTGGTCGCGTGCGAGCCGTCGGGCGACTTGCTTGGCGCGCATCTCATGCGCGGGCTTAAAGCATTGCTCAACGGCCATGTGCGTTTTGCCGGCGTAGGCGGCGAGAATATGGAAGCGGAGGGCCTGAAAAGCATCTTCCCGCAATCCGATCTCGCGCTGTTTGGTTTGTTTGAACTCCTTCCTAAAATTCCGCTGGTGCTCAAGCGCTTACGCGAAACCGCCGCCGCGGCGCTTGCCATCAAACCGCAGGCCGTCATCACTATCGATGGCCCGGATTTCTCCTTTCGCCTCGCCAAAAAGCTGAAAGGGCAGGGTTTCCCGCTCATTCATTATGTCGCCCCCACCGTCTGGGCCTGGCGCGCGGGCCGCGCCAAGAAAATCGCCAAGCTCTACGATCATTTGCTGGCCTTACTGCCCTTCGAGCCGCCGTATTTTGAAAAAGAAGGCCTCGCCTGCACCTTCGTGGGCCATCCGGTGGTGGAAGGCGGCGCCAGCAAAGGCAGTGCGGAACTCTGCCGCAGTGCGCTGAGTATTCCTGCTGATAAAAAAATCCTGTGTGTGCTGCCCGGCAGCCGCCGCAGCGAAATCAAACGCCTCGCGCCGATTTTTGGTGAAACGCTGGGGCTGCTTAAGGATAAAATCGAAGATCACGCCGTGATCGTGCCCACCATTCAGCCCGTCTATGAATATCTGCTTACCTTCACCAAAGACTGGCCGGTGAAGCCCACGATTTTGATTGGCAATCAGGCCAAGTTTGATTGTTTTGCCGCAAGCCACGCGGCGCTGGCAGCTTCCGGCACTGTCTCGCTCGAACTCATGATGGCCAATGTGCCGCATCTGATCGCGTATTACTTAAGCCCGCTTACGGTTTTCCTTTACCGCCGGCTCATCAAGGTACGTTTCGCCAATTTAGTAAACCTGCTGCAAAATACCGAAGTGGTGCCCGAATATCTGCAGGACAACTGCACGCCGCCCAAGCTTGCCGAAGCCGTTGAGAATATCTGGCGCGATGGCGGCGCACGCGCCAGCCAGCAATCCATGTTCGGCCTCACCCGCGTGATGCTGGCGCCCGATACGCCCAATAAAGCCGCCACCACTGTGGCGCAGGTCGCGGGTGTGATGCTGCCATGAACATCCTGCAAATCCTTCCCAGCCTCGAGACCGGCGGCGCCGAACGCGCAGCGGTGGATGTCGCTGCCGCGCTGGTGAAGGCCGGCCACACCGCTTATGTGGCGAGCAGCGGCGGGCGTATGGTGGGAGAAGTCACGGCAGCCGGCGCCACGCACATCCAAATGCCGGCGAACAGCAAAAACCCATTCATCATTTTGCTCAATGCCGCGCGGCTTAAACTTTTTATTCGCGCGCATAACATCGATATCATCCACGCCCGCAGCCGTGCCCCGGCGTGGAGCGCGTATTTTGCCGCCAAATCCTGCAAAATTCCGTTCGTGACGACGTTCCATGCGGCCTACAAGGGCACGTCGCCATTCAAAAAACTTTATAACGGCATCATGGCCAAGGGCGACCGTATCATTGCCATTTCGCAGTTCATCGCCCATCACATCCGCGATAATTACGGCGTGGATCCGATGAAAATCACCGCCGTCCCGCGCGGCATCGACTTCGCCCGCTATAATCAGGCCGCGGTGGATGAAACGCGCCGTGCCAAATTGCGCGCGGAACTACAACTCAACAATAAACCGCTCATTATTCTTCCCGGTCGCTTATCCCCCATCAAAGGGCAGGCGCTCGCCATTGAAGCGCTGGCGCAATTACCCACCCGCGAATTTCAGTGTCTGATCATCGGCCCCGATCAAGGCCGCAGCGCCTACCGGCAGGAACTGATCGCGCTGGTGGAGCGCCATAACATCTCGCAACAAATCAAATTCGTCGAACACACCGATTTACTGGCCGCCTATGCGCTGGCCGATCTGGTGCTCAGCCCCAGCCAGGTGGCCGAGGGCTTTGGCCGCGTGCCGGTGGAAGCGCAGGCTTTTGGCGCGCCGGTGATTGCCACGGCGCTTGGCGCAACATCTGAGACCGTTTTGGATAACGTAACCGGCTGGCTGGTGCCGCCGGGAGACGTTTCCGCTTTATCCGGCGCCATCCAGACTGTGCTGGCCTTGTCCCCTGAACGCCGCCGCGAGATGGCGGAGACCGCCGTGCGCCATGTGCGCGGGCATTTCACATTAGAGACCATGTGCGCCCTCACGCTGGCCGTCTATGCCGGGGCAAAGTTTTTAAAATGAGCGAGAACATCCTCATCATCCGTCTCGGCGCGCTCGGCGATATCTTCCTTTGTATGAAGATTTTTCAGGATATCCGCGCGTATTACAAAAACGCGCGCATTACCTTTCTTACCACACCGTCATTCGCCAAATTCGCTGCCGCCATGCCGTGGTTTGATGCGGTGGAAACGGAACCCCGCGCGCCATACTGGCGCCTCGATGAATGGTGGAAGCTTTATAAGCAACTGACTTCTAAAAAATACACGCTTGTTTTCGACCTGCAAAATAAGCCGCGCACCAATTTATATTACCAGCTGTTCTTCAAGCCGTTCGGCGCGAAATGGTCGGGCACCGCCAAGGGTTGCGAACTGCCGCGCCCGCCAATCACCCAGAAAATCCACCGCCAGCAGGAAATGATCTCCCAAATCCGCGCCGCCGGCGTGCCCGATAGCGGCCCGCTGGACTTAAGCTGGCTGCATGCCACGCTGGACGATGTGAACGTGCCGCTGCGCTACGCCGTTTTTATTCCCGGCTGCTCGCCGCACCTGCTGCACAAGCGCTGGCCGCCCGAATATTATGCCGAACTTGCTAAACGCCTGCATGCCAAGGGCCTTGAGATTATGGTGGTGGGCACCGCTGCCGATGCGGAATCCATCGCGGCCATCAAAGCCAACGCCGCTTTTGTCATGGATTTATCGGGCAAAACCAATCTGCATCAACTGGCCAGCCTTGCGCGCGGCGCGACCTATGTTGTGGGCAACGATACCGGGCCCACGTTTCTCGCCGCGATGACGGGCGCGAAAACCCTCACCCTCATGTCGCATCACACCGATCCCGTGCTGTCGGGGCCCGTCGGCCCGCATTGCGCCTATTTAAAGCGCGATAATCTTGCCGATCTCAGCGTCGATGACGTATTGAACGCGTTAGTGCAGTAAGAACAGCGTGGCAAGGGCCAGAAACACGCCGAACCCGCAGCAGTCGGTTACCATCGTCACCAAACCGCTGGATGCCGCGGCGGGGTCCTGCTTCAGGCGGTAAAGCCCCAGCGGCAAGACGGCGCCGACCAATCCAGCGATTGTGAGATTGATGATCATGGCGAACGATAACGCCAGCGCCAGCAGCCAGTTATGGAACCACAGGCCGATCACGATGCCGACGATAACGGCGAACAGCACGCCATTAATCGCACCCACCACCATTTCCTTACGCACAAACCGCCATGCGTTGAGGGAGGTGAGTTCGCGAAGCGCCAACCCGCGCACGGCGGTGGCCAGCGTTTGAATGCCGGCATTGCCGCCCTGGCTCGCCACAATCGGCATCACCAGCGCGACGGTCGCAAACACTTCAATGGTATGTTCGAACTGTGCGATCACTTTGGAAGCTAGCAAAGCAGTCAGTAAATTCACGAACAGCCACGTAAAGCGCGAACGCGCGGTTTCCATGATATCGCGGTAAAAGTCAGGCTCCGAGACGCCGCTTAAATGCACCAGTTCTTCTGTTGCCCGTTCTTCGATGATGTCGATCACGTCGTCGATGGTGATCATGCCCACCACGCGGTGCTGGTCGTCTTCCACCGGCGCGCAGACTAAACCATAGCGATGGAAAATATACGCGACTTCCTTTTGTTCCATCGTGATGGGGATACGCTGGCTGCGCTCGTCCATGATGGCGGTGAGCGCCGTCTCTGGCGCGGCAGTGAGAAGGTTATGCAGCGGCACGGCGCCCCGCGCGTGCTGGAATTCATCGACCACAAAGATATCGTAAAACGCCTCCGGCTTATCGGCGGCGGTGCGGATATGGGCAATGGCCTGGCTCACCTTCCACGTATCCGGCACGGCGATAAAATCCTGCTGCATCAAGCGGCCGGCGCTATCCTCCGGATACGACATGACGGTGCGCAAGGCATCGCGTTCGGAGGCGGGCAACGCCGAGAGCACCTCGCGCTGCACATCTTCTTCCATTGTTTCCATGATGCCGGCGGCATCGTCGGTATCGAGGTCGGAGATTTTGGCCGCGAGTTCGCGCGAATCCATCTGCTCAACAACATCTTCGCGGATGTTTTCATCGAGCAGGAGCAGCACGTCGGAATCCAGCTGCGGCTTCACCATGCCCAGCAGCGCATCGCGCTGTTCGGGCTGGCAGAGTTCAATCAGATCGGCGAAATCTTCTTTCGATAAACTATCGATCAGCGAAAACAGCGTGGCCTGGTCTTTGGCCGCAACGGCGGCAAAAACATCCTGCACAAATCGTTCGGTCAGCAACGGCTCGGCTTTGTGCTCGGGCGCGGGCAGGGGGGGCGTGATCTCGGCCATAGCGGGCCTCCATCGATAATCGATTTAAAATTATGGGCTTGGTGTACACGCCCGCCCAAGGGGCCGTCCACCCCTAAATGCAGGGCCTAGACCGAGAAGTTGAAAGCCAGCGAAATGCGGGTGCCTTCGCCGCGATATGGCGCCACCGCATGCGGCAACCAGGACGGGAAAATCACCAGCTGGCCCGGTTTGGGCGAATGGAGTTCGGAGGTTCCCGCGCTCACATAGCCCTTAATGCCCATTTTCAGCTCCGGGCAGTACATAATGGGTAATACGCCGCGGGGGTCGAGAAGTTCCAGCTCGCCCCCCAGCTGCTCGCCTTTTTCTTCCTCGATCTGCACATAATAAACGGCTGACCAATAGGCGCCGGGGTGGCAATGCACCACATTAGTATTGCCCTTGCGATTGATATTGGCCCAGCCATGCACGCGCCACGGCACGTTCACGCGCTCCACATCCGACTTTTGCTGGCGCAGCGTAATCTGCGCCAAAAGTTCATTCATGCCATCCAGCACGCGCTTCACCGGCGCGCCGCCCCAATCAAGAATTTTATCGTCCGACTGCCAGCCGCCGTAATTGCTGATTTTTACGCCTGCGGTTTCTTCCGCCTTCTGCATGATGATCTTCACCAGCTCCGCATTCAGCGCGGCGGCTTCATCCGCGGGCAGCGCCGCGATCACCAGGGGTGTGGCGAACAGGTTTTTGATGGAGAGATCGCTGAAAATCATGGGCGGGCCTTGAAGAGAAATCGTTTCTAAAAGACTAGGCAAAAGCCTTTACGGC
This sequence comes from Pseudomonadota bacterium, assembly GCA_048498415.1. GTDB lineage: Bacteria > Pseudomonadota > Alphaproteobacteria > UBA9219 > RGZA01 > JBEHYA01. The sequence continues at coordinate 598 of JBEHYA010000101.1, read as the reverse complement.
TGCAAAGCTAATTATCGCGCCGGTACACCATCATGCAGTCCTGATCCCGCTGGCGGCGGTAGTTTTTCCATATTTTGCGGAACGCCGGGTCTTTTAACAGCCAGTCCAGCGGCTTCACATAATGCTGGAACGGCCAATAGCGGCATAACGGGCCCGGCACAAAAACGATTTTGGGTTTGTTTTTTTCCATATCTTCCCGCACCACCCGGCGCAGCCAGTCGGCATAAGGCGTGGCGCCGTTATTATCCTCCACCTGCAAAATGGTGGGCAGTGGAAACAGGAAAGGCAGGCGCCCGGCCCACGGGTTGGTTTTAATGAATTCCAGCGCGGTGGGAAACGCCGGCAGGAAACTGGCCGAGAGCACATAGAACGGCCCCGGATTATCGCGCAGCACCGGGCGGATATCTTCAATCGGCGGCGGCTTGAAGATAAAGGCGACCGTTTGGCACGTATAAATCGTGAAGCCGAAAAATACCGCTATCAAAAGCACCAGGAATTTCTCCCGCGCTTTCACCAGTTCCCGATGCCGTCAGGGCGCTGGCGGCGGCGGGGATCGAAGAGCGGGGCGCCATCTTCACGCGCAAGGAGGTCGTGAATT
>JBEHYA010000100.1:0-6649 GCA_048498415.1 Pseudomonadota bacterium | reverse complement strand
GCGCCGATGGCGTGATGGTGGGCCGCGGCGCCTATGGCCGGCCGTGGTTTATCAAGCAGCTCATGGATTATTTCCGCACGGGCGTGAAGCAACCTGACCCGGCATTGCAAATTCAGAAGCAGCTGGTGCTCAAACACTACGACGATATGCTGAGCCATTACGGCGAAGGCGCGGGCCTGCGCGTGGCGCGGAAGCACCTTGGCTGGTATTCCAAGGGTATTAAAAATTCCTCGGAGTTCCGCGCGCTGGTGAATAAGCTGGCGACGCCTGCGGAAGTTCGGGAACTCGTCCACCGCTTTTTTGATGAACATACCGAGGAGATACCGCTTGCCGCATGATGTCATGCCGGCGAAGGCCGGCATCCACGAAAGGCCATTAAACAAAACATCTGTTATGTGGCTTTTCGTGGACCCCGGCCTTCGCCGGGGTGACGGTTTGGTTTTTTGAGAAATTTGTCGTTAGAAGGAAACGTACCATGTCACTCACCAGCTTATCGCAATCGGTTGAAAGCCATCTGCGCCAGTATTTTTTGATGCACGATTATCAGCTGCCGGCCAACGGGCTATATGACCGCGTGCTCAAGGAAGTGGAGCGCCCGCTGATTACGCAGGCGCTGCAGGCCTGCCGCGGCAACCAGCTGCGGGCGGCGGAATTGCTGGGCATCAACCGCAACACGCTGCGCAAAAAAATCCGTGAGCTGGAAATTCCAGCGGCGCGGGATAATTACCGTAAAGCGGCCTGATTAATGACATCCACAATCCAATCACAAGCTGCCAGCCTGTGGCAGCGCTGGCGTGAGTGGTCGCGGCGCGTAAAGCTTTTCAAAAAAGCGGCGCTGTGGCTCACCATTGCCTCGGTCGTGATTGGCCTAACCACGTTTGGCATTATCACCATGCGCGTCCCCGTAATGGGCGGCGATGCCACTTTGCGCGTGCTGCTGTGGGTGTGCATGCTGTGCCTGGGCACGCTGGGCGTGATGGTACTCTACCGCTTAGGCCGCATTATCAAAGCGCAGCGGGCGAGCAAGGCGGGGAAATCACTACTGCTGCGCATGGTGAGCGTGTTCAGTTTGCTCGCCGTGACGCCCACCATTATCGTCGCGCTATTCGCCGGCCTGTTCTTTTATTTGGGCGTGCAGAGCTGGTTCTCAGAGCGCGTGCAGAAGGTGGTGGATGAAAGCCAGGAAGTGGCGCGCGCGTATCTGGCGGAACACCAGCAAACCATTAAGGCCGATACGCTGGCCATGGCCGGCGATATTAATCGCAATGCGGCCAAGCTGATTACCAGCCAGGCGGTATTCAACCGCTTTATCGACGCGCAGACGAATATACGCGGACTTGCCGCCGCGCTGGTGATTGATGGCCGCAGCGGCAAGGTGCTGGGACGTTCTGCACTCAGCTTCTCGCTGGAATTCGACCCGATTACCGAAGACATCATTGATAAGGCGCGAAACGGCGAAGTGGTGGTGATGGTCGGGCAAAAATCCGACAATGTGCGCGCGCTGGTGAAAATTGATGCGCTGTACGATACCTATTTATTAGTGGGACGTTCGGTAGAAGCGCGGGTGCTTGGGCATGTGGCAACAGCCGAAGGGGCAGTAGCGGAATATGCTGCGATTAAAAAACGCGGCGGCGAATTGCAGAGCCAATTATTCATGACCTTTTTAGTGGTGGCGCTATTGCTGCTGCTGGTCGCCATCTGGTTCGGTATGAATTTCGCCAACAAGCTGGGCACGCCCTTAAGCGTGCTGGTGGATATGGCTGAACGCGTGCGCGCGGGCGATTTAACTGCACGTATTCAGGAGAAATTTCTTAAATATCAGGATGAATTGGGCTCGCTGGGCCGCGCCTTCAACCGCATGACCGACCAGCTGGATAGCCAGACGCGGGAATTAGTTGATGCCAACCGCCAGCTGGATCATCGCCGCCGGTTTACCGAGGCCGTTTTAGAGGGTGTTTCCGCCGGTGTGATTGGTGTCAGCCATGACGGGACGATGACACTTATCAATGCGTCGGCTGCCTATTTTTTAAATCTCACCAACCCGGAAGAGTGGGTGGGCAAACCGCTGCTCGCGCTCATGCCCGAGATGGGCGAACTGATGCAGCAGATTGCCGAAGGCCCTTCGGTGCGGTTTGTGGAAGGCGAGATCGAGATCCGGCAGGAAGAACAGAAAACCAAAACATTCTTCGTGCGCGTCTCGCTGGAGCAGCAAGACCTCCAGAATTATGTCGTGACCTTCGATGACGTGTCGGAACTCATCGCCGCGCAGCGCAAGGCGGCATGGGGCGACGTGGCGCGGCGCATCGCGCATGAAATCAAGAACCCGCTGACCCCCATTCAGCTTTCGGCGGAACGCTTGCGGAAGCGCTATTTAAACGAGATTAGCAGCGATCCGGCGGTATTTACGGCGTGCCTGGATACTATCATCCGGCAGGTGGATGATATTGGCCGCATGGTCGATGAATTCTCGGCGTTTGCGCGTATGCCGCAGGCGGTGATGATGACGCAGAATATTAACGACATCTGCCGGCAGGCGGTTTTGTTGCAGTCTACCAGCCACAACGATGTCGATATAGAAACTTTATTACCGAACGAGACAATCATCGCCACATGCGATGGAAGGCTTATTCACCAGAGCGTCACGAACCTCATCAAGAACGCGATCGAGGCGATTGAAGGACGCGTGGCGGGTGAGGGCGAAGTGCTGCCGCGCGGCCGCGTGGTGGTGATCCCGGAGCTGCACAATGGCGAAGTGAGTATTTCGGTGGAAGATAACGGCCGCGGTTTGCCGAAGGAACAACGCCACCGTTTGACCGAGCCTTATATTACCACCCGCGCGAAGGGCACGGGGCTGGGGCTGGCGATTGTGAAAAAGATTATGGAAGACCACGCAGGCAGCTTGATTTTGGAAGACAGAGTCGAAGGCGGCGCGCGAGTCATACTGCGGTTTCCTGCGACCCCGGCGGCGGTGGCGAGCAGCGCGGCTTGATCAATCGTCAAACCGCAGGCACACTTGTTTATGTGATTTGATTCTCAGTTGCTTGTTTGTGACGCATAAAATTCAAATGTGGAAAGAGGAATTGCATGACGCATGACATTCTCATTGTTGATGACGAAGCCGATATTCGCTCGTTGGTCAGCGGCATTCTCACCGATGAAGGATATAAGACGCGCGAAGCCGGCAGCTCGGAAATCGCGCTCACGGAAATCAGCCAGCGTCAGCCCAGCCTGATTGTTCTCGATATCTGGCTGCAGGGCAGCAAGATGGACGGTCTGCAACTTTTAGAACACATCACCAAAACATACCCGCTGATGCCGGTCATCATGATCAGCGGCCACGGCAATATTGAAACCGCGGTCGCTGCCGTGAAGAAAGGCGCGTTCGATTTTATTGAAAAGCCGTTTAAGTCCGACCGCTTGCTTATGGTGGTTGAAAAAGCATTGGAAGCCTTTCGCCTGAAACGCGAAAACCAGGAACTGCGCCTGAAAGCCGGCCATGAGAGCGAACTGATCGGCAAAAGCCCCGCCGTACAAGAGATTCGGAAGACCTTAGAGAAAGTGGCGCCGACAGGCAGCCGCGTGCTGATTACGGGCCCCGCGGGTGCTGGCAAGGAAGTGGTGGCGCGTGCCCTTCATAAAATGTCGAAGCGGGCGGATGGCCCGTTCGTGGTTGTGAACTGTGCCATCATGCAGCCGGATCGCCTTGAAGTAGAATTATTTGGTATTGAAGGCGCCAACGGCCAAGGCCGCAAAACCGGCCTTCTGGAAATGGCGCATAATGGCACGCTGCTGCTGGATGAAATCGCCGATATGCCGCTGGAAACGCAGGGCAAGATTTTACGGGCACTCCAGGAACAAAGCTTCTGCCGCGTCGGCGGCAGCACCAAGGTGCAGGTGGATGTGCGCGTGGTGGCCAGCACGAACAAAAATCTGGAAGCGCTGATGGCCGAAGGCCGCTTCCGGCAGGACCTTTATTACCGTTTAAACGTGGTGCCCCTGAAGGTGATCTCGCTGGCCGCGCGCCGCGATGATATTCCGGGTCTCGCCCAGTATTTCCTCACCCGCGCCTCGGAAAACGCCGGTCTGGCGCCGCGCACGCTGGGTGAAGATGCGTTGGCAGCACTGCAGGCCTATGAATGGCCGGGCAATATCCGCCAGCTGCGGAATGCCATGGAGTGGCTGCTGATCATGCACAACACCGATAAGGAAGCCATCCGCGCCGATCAACTGCCGCCGGAAATCACGGCGAGCACGCCGAATGTGCTCAAGTGGGAGAAGGGCGGCGAGATTATGATGCTCCCCTTGCGTGATGCCCGCGAAATGTTTGAACGTGAATATTTACTCGCCCAAGTCACGCGCTTTGGCGGCAATATCTCCCGGACCGCCAACTTCATCGGCATGGAACGCTCCGCGCTCCACCGCAAGCTGAAGATGCTGGGCGTGCATGGCTCAAGCGCGCATGTGGCGGAGCCGATTGAGCAGCGGATGAATTGACCAGGTTTTCTTAGCGAGGCACGAGCTTAGAAAACCTGTCACCCCGGCGAAGGCCGGGTCCACTTTCCTGCTTATTTTCTAAAAACAAACTGGATCCCCGCCTGCGCGGGGATGCCGGATAAATTACTGATGCAGCGTGTCAGGCGGCAGATCGCGGATCCAGTTCACGGCGCGCTTGGGCCATGGCGCGTCTTTAATCAGGCTGACCACGGATCCGAATTGCTCAGATGACAAATCGACCAGTTCATCGGGATGTGCACGGTTTGCCGTAAGGTTGAGATGCGCGGCTAGACCGGTGATCACCTCATTCGCTTCCCGATCAAGATAGATACGCGACATGGTCGTATCATTGACGGTGGGCATTTCATTCGCGCCATCGGAGACCAGCCGGGCATTAAAGCGCGGTTCGCCATCGGCCTTTTTATACATGGCGACGTAAATGGTCGGGCCGCGATCGCATCGCAGACGGTAGGCGGCGCTTGAACGCGTATCGCTTTCGGGCAGGGAAGCCGGGTTGAAATCAACACCGCTATAAATGTCCACGGCCTCGGCTTTATTGTGGGTGCTGGTGGGGGCGGTCATATCGTCTAATAAACTCATTGCTATCTCCGCGTTGAAAAGACTGAATCAATAAACTTATTTTCGAATGCGGAATTATATTGCGGCGTTAATTTTTTGCTGTCAACGGCGCATGGATAATGGTCTTTAGAACCAAAATGGCGACTGTTTTTAGAACCCTTTTACCCCGCGTTCCGCAAGCGATGATCTTTGACTGGGATTCAACGCTTGTCGACAATTGGGATTCTTTAACGCTGGCGATGAACGCGGCTTTGCGCGAATTCAAGCTGGAGGAGTGGGACCGCGCGCGCATGATTGGCAATTCGCGCCAGTCGATGAAGAATTCTTTTCCCAAAATTTTCGGCGATGATTGGGAACGCGCCGGTGAGATTTTTTATGCGACTTACCGCCGCCACCATTTGCGCGGGCTGAAAACATTTGAGCATGCGCCGGCATTGCTGGAGCTGCTGGAAGAGCACGGCATTCGCATGGCCATTTGCAGCAACAAAGGCGGGCCGCTGGTGCGAAAAGAAATCAAGCACCTGGGCTGGTCGAAATATTTCACGGCGATTGTGGGGGCATCGGATGCCGAGCACGATAAGCCGCACCCCGCGCCGGTGAACCTGATTTTAAATGTTAATCATCTGGAAGCGGGGCCCGATGTGTGGTTTGTGGGCGATATGCCAAGCGACATGCAGGTCGCGCATCGTTCCGGCTGTCTGGCCGTAGGTGTGGGGCCGGATGCCATTGGCGACGAGAACTACCCGCCGATATTGGCATTACCAGACCTTGAAGCGCTCTTGACAGGAATGCGGGAGCTTTTATCTTTTAGTCCAAGCCAAAAGAGCCATAACAACCATAATAAAAAGGCGGCAAGCAATGTCTGATAAGCAGAATGTGCAGGATGTGTTTCTCAACAACGTCCGTAAAAATAAAAATCCGGTCACTGTATTTCTGGTCAATGGGGTCAAGCTGCAGGGCGTGATCACGTGGTTTGATAATTTTTCGGTGCTGCTGCGCCGGGAAAGCCATGCGCAACTTGTGTACAAGCATGCCATTTCAACCATCATGCCGAGCAACCCGATGCAGCTGTTCGAGCCGGCCGAAACGTCTGAGACGGCGTGAGTAAACAAAGCGAAGACATTCTGCCGCCCGCCACCAAGGCGTATGTGGTGCAGCCCATTTTGCATGGCGAAATGGGCCAGCGCACGGCGGAAGCCATGCTGGAAGAAGCCCGTGGGCTGGCGCTTGCCATTAGCGGCCTTGAAGTGGATGGCGGGCGCATTTGTAATGTCGCCAAGGCCAGCCCCGCGCATTTGATTGGCAAGGGTCAGATCGAACAGATTGGCGAGACCATCAAGGAAAACAGGATCGGGCTGGTGTTTATCAACCACCCGCTCACCCCGCCGCAGCAGCGAAATCTAGAAGAAGCGTGGATGACCAAGGTCATCGACCGCACCGGGCTGATTTTAGAGATTTTCGGTGAACGCGCGCAAACCCGTGAAGGCCAACTGCAGGTGGAACTGGCGGCTTTAACCTATCAACGCTCGCGCCTTGTGCGGTCATGGACCCACCTGGAACGGCAACGCGGCGGTTT
>JBEHYA010000099.1:0-6691 GCA_048498415.1 Pseudomonadota bacterium | reverse complement strand
CTGACCCACACAGGTTCACGGCGCGGGTAGCCGACAGCGAGGGATCGGTGGAATCATCCAGATCAAGCAGCAGGATTTTGGGCGGCGCGGCGTTTTCCAGATGGTCGGCCAGCGCATCAAGCCCGCCGGTGGCGAGGCTGGTGGCCTGGTAGCCGCGTGCATCCACCGCCACGCGCGCGGCGGCGACCGAATCCTCGTCGAGAAGGAAGGCCATGAAGTCGGATGCTGACACGGGAGAAACGCCCCTGGATTCAAAAAACACTAGTAGTCCAAGGGCTTAGTTAACCTTAGTTTTCCTAAGATTCTTTTATTATTAGATCGAATTTGGAAGAGTTAGTCTTGTTTCGATTAACGAATAATCACACTTAAGGCTTTGCTTACGCCTCATGGCCTCATTCCCGCGAAAGCGGGAATCCATGTCTGCCAAGCGGATAAATGGATCCCCGCTTTCGCGAGGATGAGGCAGTAAGAACAGCTTACTGATTAGTCGAGCCGATATCTTTAGGATTGATTAATTCTTTTTTCTTGTCCGACCGGTAGCGCTCGATGCCCAGGATGCTTGCATTCGCATCCGCCGCGCCAATGGCGTGGCCATGCACAAGGTCGTTCGGGTTCACGATGGTTTTGGCAAGATTATAATTCTGCGCGCAGCCGAATTCGGGATTGAAGTCGTTCTCTAAATCCTGGCCCGGCCATTCACGCCATTTTTGGCAGCTGGGCGCCAGCGCAATCGTGCGGCCGGGATGCGTGGGGTCGTCCAGCACGCCAATGCGATGATCCGGGCGGCTGGCATCGGCGGTGCCGCAGGCGGCTAAACCAAGAAGGGCGAGGCTGGCGAGGATAAGGCGGATTTGCATGGCTTATTCCCCTGTTGCAAAGCCCACCGGGCCCTGCAGTTTCTGGCCGACGGCCACGGGTTCATTCGGAATGCCGTGTTCATAATGATAGCCGCCCACGATGCGTTCTACATCGTTGGCCGGCGCGTAGCCATCGGTGGGTGCCGCCAAGGGTTCCGACGACGGATGCACGATATAGGGCGTGACGAGAATCACGAGCTCGCTCTGGTCGTTGCGGAATTTGGTGGAACGGAACAGCGCGCCCAAGACCGGCATATCGCCAAGGAACGGAAATTTGCTGATGTCGTTATTCTGATAGCTGCGCAGCAAACCGCCGATCGCGAAGGTTTGACCGCTGCCCAGTTCCACCGTGGTTTCGGCGCGGCGGGTAATGAGTGCGGGAATGGTGATGTTGTTAAGCGTGATGGAACCCGAAGCTGACAGCTCGCTCACTTCCGGGCGCACCTGCACGGAGATGCGGTCGCGGCCAATGACCGTGGGCGTAAACGACAGCGAGACGCCATAGGGCTTGAAGATCACGGTAATCGCGCCGTTCTGCTGCGGCACGGGTACGGGGAACTCGCCGCCCGACAGGAACGTGGCGGTTTCGCCTGATTTCGCGGTTAAACTGGGTTCTGCCAGAATGCTTACCAAACCATCTTCGGCCAAGGCATCTATCAGCGAATTAATCTTGAAATTGCCGGAGGAGCCGGTGGCATATAAAGCGTTATCCGTGCCCACGCGGCCAATGGCGCCGGCGGATGACAGGATCGAAGCGCCCGTTTGCAAACCAAAGGTGAAGCTGCCGACCTGCGTCAGGCTGTCCCAGTTGATGCCGAATACTTTGTTGACGCTCTTGCTGACTTCGGCGACGCGCACGCGCAGCTGAATTTGCTCCGAGCCCGAGACGCGCAGGCGGTTGATGACTTCATCTTTATCTTTGGTGAGGAACCTTTGCGCGATGCGCTGGGCGTCTGCCGCTTCCAGCGAGGAATCCGCTTCGCCCTGCAGGACAATACCGCCCGGCACGGGCAGCGCCTGAATGCGCGGCAGCATCTTGCCCAGAACCGATTGCAGCTTGCCTAAATCCTTGTCCACGATCACGCGGCGCTGCAGCAGAATGCTGCCATCCTGCTTGGAAGCGGTGAGCGTGGTTTCACCCGGCTTTTTGCCGTAGACCATAATAATGGTGGGCGAAATCACCTGCACGTCGGCAACATCGGGGCTGGCCACAAACACGGTATCAGCGGGTTCCGCCAGATTGATTTTTTCGGCCTTATCGACCGCGAGCACGAGAGAGTCGGTCGCGACTTCTTTTACGGCCGGCGTATCCACCACGCGGGCGCCGGTTTCATGCGCGTTGGGCGCAGGCGTTTGGGCAAAAGCCGGGGCTGCAAGAAGCAGCGACAGGCCGAGCACCAGCAATGAGAAGGGGCTATGACGCATGAGGGTGCATCATTCATGGCAAGATTTAAGATAGAATTAAACGACTATTTACTTGCTGGCTGAAGAAAGCGCCGGATGATCGCCTAAATCGCCCGAATCGCCACCGTTCCCATCGCTCGTTTTGCTGCCGAAGTTTTCACTTTCGCTTTCCTTGCCACGCAGCACGCGCACCATGGTGCTGGCGGTGACCATGCGTTCCTTCGGGGCGGGAATAAGCTGGCTGATATCGCTATCTAATGTATAGGCGTTCGCATCATACCCAATAGGTTGGGCCAGTTTGTTATTGGGATCGTTTTCCGCAATGGCGCGCAGCGATAACGAGAGCGTGCCGAGCTGGAGGGCCAGCGTCACGACTTCCGCCTGTTTCGGATCGACTTCCAGCGTCACCGTCTTGGCGAGCTTGGCCTGGTTATTGGCCTGGTCATTGGTGCTCTGGTCAAGCGCCAGCACACGGGCGTTGCGCACGATTGTCACGCTGGCGCGGCGGGTGCCGACCTGGCTTTCATCATGCGCGGTCATGGTGTGGGTGAGAATTAAATCCACGCGGTCGCCCGGAAACACAAAGCCGGCGATACCGGTCACATTCGTAATCGGCGCGGCCACCGCGCGCATGCCGGGATTAAGCACGGCGGCTAAAAAGCCGCGCTCTTCCGGCTTCACCACTTCGCCCTTCATCACGGGCTCGCCCGCGCGAATGCCCTGGCGGGTCACGGCGCCATTATAATCAGGCACCTGGCCGGCGGCGTTCTTGGCACCGCGCACGATCATGGCTTCGGTTAAATGGTCTTTGCCCCATGGTTGCCAGCGCGTGTTTTGCGCCTGAATGAACTGGCCCGCCGGAATATCCGCGGCGGCGACCATGATTTCAAGCGTGGGCGCGGCGGCTGTCTTGGTATTGCCGCGCAGCATAAGAACAGCGCCGAAGCATAAGAAGACAGCGAACGACAAAAGCAGAAGTTTGCGGCGGCTCATGGTGATTCATCCCTAAGTAAAGCCTTACGTTAAGTTACTTTGGGCCAGCATCACCAATGCGCTGATCCCGCCGCAGGCAATCGCTATGCCATACGGAACCGGTGTTTTATGCCACGGCTGCACGGGCTGTGCGGCTGGCTGAGACTGGGTCTGGCGCACGATGTGGTGGCCAAACGCAACAAACGCAAACGCCATGGCCAGAATGCCGCCGGCGAGCGTGGTGTACATGAGTAATGCAGCAATCAATTTCGGGCCGGCCCACAGCGCGGCGGCGGCCAGCATCTTGACGTCGCCGCCCCCCAGCAGACGGAAAGCATACATGCCAAAGCCCACCAGCATCACGGCGGCGGCCACGGCAATGTGCTGCAGCCAGGGGACTTCCGCGGGCGAGGAAAGAACAAAAACCGGAAAAACGGCGACCAGCGCCAGGCACAACTTGTTGGAGATGCGCAGCTGCTTGAAATCGGAGAAGGCGGCGGCCAGCATGATGAGGCCGGCAATAACCATCGCGCCATCGTGAACGAAGTTTTTATCGATGAGGAAATGGTCAAACATGGATGGGTGCCTTGACGGAATTACCAGAACTTATCTCCCCAACCCGCCGGACCCTGCAGGGCATGAGGGCCACGCCCTGCAGGGAATGCCGGGGGAAGAGAGATCCGCGTTTACTTAGCGGCTCTTAAGGCTCGTGGTCACATCCTCGAAGGTGCCCTTGATTTCGGGGCCCAGCGCAACAAGGGCGGTGATCATCACGACCGAGACCAACGCGGCGATCAGACCGTATTCAATAGCGGTCGCACCGGATTCGTCTTTCAGGAATTTGACAAACATATTCTTCATTTTCTTCCTCCGTTTTGATTTTGCGGTTTGAGCTTTTTGATTTTTGCTTCATGTTCCCGCGATTGGGCCATCATCGGTCAACGCGCTTAAAGAGGCGTAAATTTGTATTGCTGGCGGAAACGGTTTTTTTCGAACGAAATTGGTTTTGATTTCCCATAAAATTTTACGCGGTTTCGTTTTGCATTGCGGGAGCCGCGCGTTGAATCCGCATCATTTTTTTCTGCGCCGCGCCGGCACATCGTCCCGCTATGGTTGGCGGCGTATTAACAAACGCCGGTTTTTTCGCATCCGGGATTTGGGGCCATGGCGCAGAATGGTTTATTTTCTCTACAGTTTTGGGCCAAAGCCTGTGGCAAAATGGGTGCGGTAGGCCTCTTCCCCGCCCCGATTGCCTTCTTAGAGCCTTTATCCTTTGTTTAAATTGGCTTAGTAATAAGGGCAGCGATTTTCCTCTTTCCCGGAGATTACCCATGCGTTTTTCCACTCTCCTCGCGGCCATACTGATGGCCGGCATGCTGGCGGCTCCCGCCCTTGCCCAGAACACGACGGCCGGCGGCGAAATTCAGGCCGGTACGTTTACCTGCAATGAATCGCAATTTGCCTGCGACAACTTATCGAGCGAAAGTTCGCGCCTGGTCGAAGCCGGCAATGCCTGCCTGAAGCAGAATTTGCATGTGAAGGAAGATCTGCTCTCCAGCTTCACCAGCAGCGGCGAAAATGAAAACTGCCTGGTCTCGCGCACCTATACCGACGATTACGGTTTTCATAACCATGCCAATTGCTGCGTGCGCAAAGTGGATGAAGAAAACTGCGTGCTGGCCTGCACCCTGTATGTGGGCAAGAAGTAAAGCGGTTTAACCAGATAAAGAAAAAGGCCCGCTGTTATGCGGGCCTTTTTTATTGGGTTATCAAAGCCGCTTATTTCTTTTCTTTGGCGGCTTCCAGTTTATCAAGGCGAGCCTTCAGCGCGTCGTTTTCAAGCTTGAGGGTGCGGATGGCTTCGATCATGGGGGCAACCATGCGGGGGTAATCCACCCCCAGCTTGCCGCCCGGCATCACAGCCACCGCCTGCGGGAACATCTTTTGCACTTCCTGTGCCACCAGGCCGATATCGTGCAGATACTTGTGGCCTTCGGCTTCGCGCCAGTCGAAGCTCACGCCGCGAAGACCTGCGATTTTATCCAGCGCATCGGTGAGCGGGCGAATGTTTTCTTTCAACGTTTCATCCGACTGGTAATAGAACGCGCCCGCTTGCAGCTCCAACGCAAAGGCGCTGCCGTTCACGCTGAGCAGACGCGTGCCGGTGCTGCCGCCTAGAATGAAGAAGGTGTTATTGGCTGCAATGGTCGCGGTGATGCCAGCGCTGCTGGTCATGGTCATGTTGAGGTTGTTCAGATTGATATTGCCGCCCTTCGATTTCAGGGTAAGCGCATAGTTGCTGGTGGTCGTCACGCCTACATCCAGATTTTGGCCGCCGGTGATCGCCGAGATGCCCGTGATCACGCCATAGGTATTGGTGGCGCCGCCGCGGGTCTTGGCAAAATCAAGCGTGTTGCCGTGCATGTAGATGGTGACGTTGCCGGTGCTGTAGACTTCGGTGTCAGCCTGCAAGGTGTTGAGTTCGGATGGCGCGGCGGCCATCTTCAGGCGGGCCAGCCACGGCGCGCTGGTGATCGAATAATTAGCGGTGGTGGAATAGGTCACAACCTTGCCGCTACCATTTGATATACCCATGGTGGTGAGCGTAACGGTAAACGCGTTATAGGTGCCGCACGAGATGTTTGGCGCGGTCGCGGCGGTGGTGCAATTATCGGTCGCCTTGGAATAAACGAAGCCGCCTTCGTTGCCGATCAGCGCGGAAATCTGGGCGCCGGTTTTATCATCGATGCCGGTGACGCCGTAGACCGAGAACTTCCAGTCGTTATTGGGGTTCGGATAGGTCGCGTTATTGCAATAGGCGCGCACGCTTAGCGCACCGTAGGAATCGCTGCTGGGCAATGCCAGGCTGGTGGCGCTGGTGCCTAAATAGGTTTTGATCTGCGCGGGCGTAAGCGTAATACCGGCGGAGCAGTTCGCATAGGCCGGCACCGCCGCGAGGAACGATGCGGTGGGCGCCGACAGCAATTTCCGCGTGGCATCGATGACCTGGCGATAGGCCTGCGCGGAGGATTGCGCGCGCACCTGGCTGCTGCTGCTGCCCAAAAGGCCCCACAGGCCGCCGAAGATGATGCCGGTGACGCCCAGAACGATCACGAGCTCCAGTAAGCTGAAACCCTGGCTGGCCTTCGATGCAAAACGGTTTTTCATGGGATATCCTTTTTCTGGCAAAACTCGTTAGGGCGTGCAGTTGGAAACGGATGAAACGATGGCGGCGGCACCCACCGGCGAAAGATTGGTGTTACCGGTCACGCTGGCGTTGGGCAGTTTAATGACATTGGCGGCATACGGCGTATTGTTCCCGTTCATGGTCACAAGGACATAGTTGCCGAAGGCCGTTTTATTTTGCACCTGGCTGATCGTCCAGTCGTTATCCAGCGCCTTGCGGAACTGGGCGACCAGTTCGGCGCTGCCGTAGCCGGCATAGGTGCTGCCGGGAA
>JBEHYA010000098.1:0-6733 GCA_048498415.1 Pseudomonadota bacterium | reverse complement strand
GGGGGAGTCTGGGGTTGGGGATTCAGCGTCCAGTGGCCGCAAACCGGGGACAAGGTCATCCATCTGAACCACAGTAGCTCGGCCGTCGACGGATTCGTTAATGCTTTCATGCTCACCGGTGATCCACGCTATCTGGACACCTGGCGGCAGACGCTAGATAAAGTAAACGCAAACGAGAAGATATCCGACGGCGTCAAGACGTATCCTCACAACTTGGGCGATCAGGGTTGGTACAACTATACGCCCCATAAATATGACGAGGGGGCGTTCGACATCTGGTACCTCACGATGAAGCCCGAGGATCGTGAGCGGCTCTCCCTGGAGCTGCTGCTAGACGATCGCTGGTCCTCGGTGAAGACATCAGCCAGGTTTATTCGCCAGGAGATCGCCGAGGCGCCCTGGATTCGCTTCTTAGAAGGGTCTAATCCAGACTATGCCGTTAAGACACTCCAGAAGGACTTCTCGACGCTTCGCCAGCTGGTCCAAGGAATGCGTTCGGATCCTACAACACCGGATACACGAACGTCGGAGTATCCCATGCAATACCGGCCCGTGATGGCAGAGACACTGACCCAACTGATGCTGGGAGGCCGGCCCAATCGGCCGGCACAACCTCTCTTTTCATTTCTGCGTTACTTTGATCCGGAACGACGCCGCGCGGGCATATCGGAAGACATCGCAGCACTCGTGGACAAAGTCTCCGCAGACGGGGTAGAGGTCACGTTGGTCAACGGGAATCCTATGAAAGCTCATTCGGTAATAGTCCAGGCGGGTGCCTACGGGGAGCATCAGTTTTTGAGTGGGGTGGTGGGAGGTAAAGCGGTTCCTCTGAACGGCTCGTCATTTACGGTGCGTTTGGAACCGTGCTGTGGAACGCGTATGGTTCTTAAGATGAAACGCTTCGTCAACCAGCCCTCCTTAACTTTCCCCTGGGACCGGAGTTGAGAAGCTAGGTGCCTTGCAGCAACAGATTTGCGGCTGAATCTCGCTTTTACATGCAGGACAAGTAAGACGAACTACTAAATCAAAGACAGGACACTGGAGGGTCATGCGACTTTTACTTATCGGTTGTGAATATGTAGGAGCAAACACGTTGGGTCGAGCCATTCATCAATGGATGCACGATGTTCACAAGATCGATCTTGGCAGCGTTCACGCCCATTGGAAAGTTCCCAACACCATCCTTCATTACCCAGACGAGCTGAGTGATCAGGAATATCAGAGCATTCTATCTCTCAGCAAAACGATTAGTGAGGCGAATCAGCGTCACAATCTCTACTATCACGCGCCCGCCGCGCCGGCAGACTGGGTCGGCAGCGGCTTGAGTGCAGCGGCATCTAAACCAAATGCGGCGCTGCGGCGGTTTGATGCGCAATCGATGATATCGCCAAGCACGGCGGAAGCTGTCGGCCCACCCCCTGCCCCGCGGCCGGTGAGCGTAAGGTTGCCGACCGACGAGCCATGCACGAATACGGCGTTCATCACGCCATCGACATGCGCGAGTGTTGAACTGAGCGGCACCATATAGGGGCTCACCCGCTGCATGACGCCTTTGGCGGTGTGTTTGGCTTGACCCAGCAATTTGATGCGGTAGCCGAGTTCATCGGCAAATTGAATATCGACGGGGGTAATATTGCGGATGCCTTCAATGGCCATGCTATTCAGGTCTACCGGCGCGCCGAATGCCAGCGATGCCAGAATAGCCAGTTTATGGCCGGTATCGGTGCCATCCACATCAAACGAGGGGTCGGCCTCGGCATAGCCCAGCTTTTGCGCATCGACCAGAATATCGGCAAACGCGCGGCCGGTTTCACGCATGGTAGTGAGGATGTAGTTGCAGGTGCCGTTCAGAATGCCGGAGACTTCATCGATACGGTTGCCGGCCAAAGCTTCGCGCAGGGTTTTGATGGCGGGAATACCGCCCGCCACCGCCGCTTCAAAATAAAGCGGGGCATTGTGGGCTTTGGAAAGCTGGGCAAGTTCCACGCCGTGCTTGGCGAGCAGCGCCTTGTTGGCGGTGATGAAGGCTTTGCCGGCTTTTAATGTGGCTTTGGCAAGTTCAAACGCCGCGCCGTCGGCGCCGCCAATCAGCTCCACCACGGCTTCAACATCCATGCCGGCGAGTTTGACGGGATCATCCACCCATGGCGCGGTTATCGTGCTGGCGCGGGCTTTTGCTTTGGTGCGGGCGCTGACAGCGGCGAGTTTGACGGGCCTGCCGGCACGTGCGGTTAAATGCGCGGCATCGGCGCCGATGAGTTTGGTGACTTCACCGCCAACGGTGCCAAGGCCGGCTAAAGCAATGCGGAATTCAGCGCTCATTTTTTCTTCACCGGTTGGGGCGCGGGCTGGGCCGCGAGGGATTGGGCGTAGGCATCTGATTCAGCATTGCCGTTTTCGTTGTCCTGCTTCATGGCTTTGCGTAACGCGACTTCTTCTTTTTTCTTCATCAGAATTTTTGGCGAAGGCGGCACTTCGGCCAGGTTGGGGATGCGTTTATCAGCAACATCAATTGCCGGCATTTCGATGGGGCCCTTATAGGCGTTTAATTCTTCGCGTGTGGGCTCACCCGTGATCCAGTGCGGCCATTCGGTATCGGCGCAGCCCGATAGACTGAGGGCGAAAAGAATGGCGGTGAATCTAAGGATGCGCGGCACGTTGTTTTTGCTTCTGGTTATTGGCACAATATGGAAGTGATGATGTTAATGACCCCCCAGCACCCTATGCAAGCGCGAAATCGGATTTTGGCTCATGGATGATAGCCCGAAAAACCCGAAAGCCGCGCGGGCGCCCGACCCCGTGGCGCTCACGCAGGCCATGCTGCAAATCAGCGCCCAGAGCCAGAAAGTGATGCAGGAATTTCTGGCGCGGCAAGAGGCTGGCCAGAATAATATGTCGATGGCGGAGAACGGCGCTATTGCCAAAGCTTTCATGGAAATGACGCAGGCGTGGATGAACCAGCCCCAGCGCATGATGGAAGCCGGCATGACGCTGTGGCAGGACTACATGAACCTGTGGCAAAGCACCGCGCGGCGCTTTATGGGTGACCCGGAAGCCGCGCCCGTGATTTCAACTACCACGACCGATAAACGCTTTCAGGACAAGGCGTGGAGTGAAAGCGCGCTGTTTGATTATATCAAACAGTCGTATCTGCTGAGCGCCCGCTGGCTGCAGGATACGGTGCGCAGCACCGAAGGGCTGGATGAAGCCACCGCCAAGAAGGTCGATTTTTATACGCGCCAGTTCGTGGATGCGATGTCCCCCAGCAACTTTGCCCTCACCAACCCGGAAGTCTTGCGCAAAACCATCGAGACCGGCGGCGATAATTTAGTGAAGGGTCTGGAAAATTTATTGGCCGATATGGAACGCGGCAATGGCGCTTTAAAAATCGCCATGACAGATGAAAAGGCGTTTGAGGTTGGCCGCAATATCGCCACCACGCCGGGTAAAGTGGTGTACCAGAACGAGCTGATGCAGCTTATTCAATATGCACCAATGACGGAAACGGCCCATAAAACGCCGCTTCTCATCATTCCGCCGTGGATCAACAAATATTACATTCTGGATTTAGGCGAGAAGAAATCATTTGTGCGGTTCCTTTTGCAGCAGGGCTACACGGTGTTCATGATTTCGTGGGTGAACCCGGATGAAAAGCTGGCGCATATCTCCTTCGCTGATTACATGCGCGAAGGTCCCATGGCCGCGATGGCGGAGATGGAGAAGATCACGGGCGAGAATTTCGTGAATATCGTCGGCTACTGTCTGGGCGGCACGCTGCTGGCCACCATGCTGGCATATTTGGCCAAGAACGACCGCGACCGTATTCGTTTGCCGATTGTGAGCAGCGCCACCTATTTAGTGACGATGCTGGATTTCCGCGAAGCGGGCGAGCTTTCGATTTTCATCGACGACGACCAATTAAGCGCGCTGGAAGAACGCATGAAGGTGCAGGGCTATCTGGATGCTTCCAGCATGGCCACAACGTTCAATTTATTGCGCGCCAATGATCTGATCTGGTCGTTTGTCGTGAATAATTATCTGCTGGGCAAAGAGCCCTTCCCGTTCGATCTGCTCTACTGGAATTCCGACAGCACGCGCATGCCCGCCGCCATGCACAGCTTTTATTTGCGCGAGATGTACCAGAAAAATAATCTGGTGAAGGTGGATGCCACACAAATCAATGATACGCCGATTGATTTATCGCAGGTCGATACGCCGGCTTTTTTCCTTTCCACCCGCGAAGATCATATCTCGCCGTGGAAATCGACCTATGCGGGGCCGCTGCTTATGCGGGGGCCAGTGAAGTTTGTGCTCTCCGGTTCCGGCCACATCGCCGGCGTGATCAATCCGCCGGCTGCGAATAAATATGGCTACTGGACGAACGAACGTCTGGCCAAAAACCCCGAGACGTGGCTTTCCCACGCCAAAGGCCATGATGGTTCATGGTGGATTGAATGGGAAAAATGGCTGCGCCTGCACAGCGGCGAGAATGTGCCCGCGCGCAAACCCGGCGAAAACGGCCCGGTGATTGAAGATGCGCCGGGCAGTTATGTGAAAGTGAAGTCGTAGCTGGACGGCGCGGGATTATGGCTTTATTTTAAAGCCATTCCGCTTACCTATTATTTTTTAGCTGATTATGACTGAGAAAACTCCCGATTTAAGTGCATATGCCGTTTTTGGCCTGGGTGAAAAAGAACGCGCAACGATCGTCGCCAACATCCGCGAGCATTTTCGCGTATTGGAAACGAACGGTCATAGTTTTTATTTCCGCGCGCTGTTCAGCCCGAAATTGAATTCGCCCACCGCTCATTTAACGCAGGATGAAGTGCTGGCGCGTTATGTGGATCGCGAGATTGCCGCACATGCGGACCGCGCCGAAGATTTGCGGCGTTATTTTGCCAACCAGCCGCCGCCCGCCTTAGATGCGATTGCCAGTCAGTCATGGTTTCAGCCGCAGTTACGCCACACCATTCAGAACACGCTTCGGCTGGGCGGCCCGTATGGTGTGGTAAAATTATGGCCGCTTGACCTGGAAGCCATTCTGGCAGTTTTTTATGGCCGGCGGATGGGCATTAAACCCACGCAGATATTGGTCTTGGCCGAGCTTTACAACGCCACGCAGGGATTTGCGCGTGTGGGCGAGCCCGCGCGGCCAGCCCGCTCAACGCCGGCGGCAAATCAAAAGGATAAATTGCAATCTTAAACGCGGTAATCTGCTGCCAGCGATGCGTAATGCCGCGCGCGTTCGGCGATTTCTTCGCGTTCATCATCGCGTAAATCACGTTTATAGGCGGCGGGGCTGCCCACCCATAACTGGCCGGTGGGCAGGGTTTTGTTTTGCGTGAGCAGTGCGCCCGCGCCCAGCATACCGAAGCTTTGCACGCGGGCTTTATCGATCACGACCGATTTCATGCCGATGAAGGCGTGATCATCCAGCGTGCAGTCGTGCAGCATGACCATGTGGCCGATGGTGACATCGTTGCCGATATGCGTGCCCTGCCCGCCTTTGGTCACGTGAATGATGGTGCCATCCTGCACATTGGTGCGGGCGCCGATTCGAATGACGTTCACATCGCCCCGCACCACGCAGCCGAACCACACGGAACTACCCGGGCCAATCACCACATCGCCAATCACCGCGGCACCCGGCGCAATGAAGGCCGTGGGGTCGATTTTTGGCCAGATGCCTTTATAGGGAAGGATGATGGGCTGCATAAAGAAAGGTTACAGGGGACGGTGGGCAGGGTACAGGGTTTTTTAAGATTTTTTCCTGTACCCTGTAACCTGTTCCCCCTACCCTTTTTTCATGCCCAGCTATTCCCTTTTCATCGGTTACGACCCGCGCGAAGACGATGCGTATAAGGTGTGCGTCTATTCGGCTGCGCATAAAAGCCATGTGCCGCTGACCATTCAGCCGATCAAGCTGGATGAATTGCGCGCCAAGGGCCTTTACACGCGCCCCACCGAAATGCGCGGCAACCGGCTGTGGGATGTGATTTCGGATGCGCCGATGAGCACGGAATTCGCCATCTCCCGCTTCATGACGCCGCACCTAAGTTTCACGGAATGGGCTGTCTTCTGCGACTGCGATTTTTTGTGGCGCGATGATATCACCAAATTATTTGAACTCGCCGACCCCACCAAGGCGGTGATGTGCGTGCAGCATGCGCATGCGCCCGTTGAAAGCGTGAAGATGGATAATCAGGCGCAGCTTTTATATGCGCGCAAAAACTGGTCGAGTTTAATGTTATGGAACTGCCGGCATCCATCGAACAAAAAGCTGACCCTCGAACTCATCAACAGCGTGCCGGGGCGGGATTTGCACCGGTTTTGCTGGCTCAAAGACGAGGAAATCGGCGCCCTGCCGCTCGGCTGGAACTGGCTGGAAGGCCACAGCGACCCCGCCATTAGCCCGCACGCCGTGCATTATACGCGCGGCGGCCCGTGGTTCGAGCATATGAAAGACGTGGCTTACGCCGATGAATGGCGGGCGGCGCTGGCTGCGGCGAATGCTGCCGTCTAACTTTTAAAAAGGCTCTCTGTATTATCCTCTCCCCTTGCGGGAGAGGTTGCACAAAAAGTCCTGCCGTCGTCTCATCGCGTCATCCCGGCGAAGGCCGGGATCCACGATAGGTCATTAAACAAGGCCTTTGTCATGCGGCCTGCCGTGGTTGCCGGCCTTCGCCGGCATGACGGCATGGTTTTTTGTGCAAAGCTCCCTCAAGGGGAGGGG
>JBEHYA010000097.1:0-6824 GCA_048498415.1 Pseudomonadota bacterium | reverse complement strand
GCGCGGAACGCGTTTGATATTGGCTGTGATGATTTAATGGTGCGCCGCGCGGTGCAATGGCTGCAGGACAAGCAGCGGCCCGATGGCGGCTGGGGCGAAGACGGCTCCAGCTATTTCCCGAATACGCCGAAGGGCGAAGGCAAGGAAAGCACACCGGCGCAAACCGCGTGGGCGGTGCTGGGGCTGATGGCGGCGGGGCAGGTGGATGACCCGGCAGTCACGCGCGGCATCAAGCACCTGGCGGAAACGCAGCAGGAAAATGGCGATTGGAAGGAAGACTTCTATACCGCCGTCGGTTTTCCGAAAGTTTTCTACCTGCGCTATCATGGCTATAAAACATTCTTCCCGCACTGGGCGCTGGCCCGCTATCGCAATTTAAAGAAGGGCAACGCCACGCGCGTGATGCACGGGCTGTGAGCGCGCTGGCTGAACGTTTGGCAGCCTATGCGCAGTTGCGCGAGACGCAGCATCTGGCGCCGGTCAAGATCAGCGCGTTTTACCAGAAGAAGATCGATGAAGAAGTGGCGGCGCTGGGCCACCATGACGGCCCGCTATCGCGCGCGATGCTGCCGAGCGATGATAAATTAAAACTGCATGCGCCCGGCGAAGTTGCCGATTGGGTGGATGACCGCAGCAATATGGCGGGTGCGGCGAAGGATATTTTTATTCAGAAATACCGCGACCGGGTTTTATTCACGCCCACCTCCACCTGCGCCAGCCATTGCCTGTATTGCTTTCGTGAAGATGTTTTGGCGGAGCAGCGCGATATGGGGCGCGGGGTTTTAGAGAGCAAGCTTGGTATTTTGACCGCGCATTTAGCGCAGCACCCGGAAATTTCGGAAGTCATTCTTTCGGGCGGCGATCCGCTGACCATGAATTATGATGAATGGCAGATGATGCTGGCGCGGTTGGCCGCGGTGAAGACGATTACCAGCATTCGCCTGCACACCCGCGCGCCCGTGTTTGCGCCGGATGTGTTGAAAGACGAACGCAAGATTGCATTGCTGGCCCAGTATAATGTGCGTTTTGTCTGGCACATTATTCACCCCTACGAGATTTGCGATGCCGTGGTGGATGTGATGCAGCGCCTGCACGCGGCAGGGGTGCGGCAATATAACCATTTTCCACTGCTGCGCGGCGTAAACGACCATGCGGATGTGCTGGTGGCATTGCTGCGGCGGCTGGATGCGCTGAACATCCGCAACCTTTCGATTTATGTGCCGGAACCCATTCGTTTTTCGGCCGCCTACCGCGTGAACTTCGCGCGCATGGGGCAGCTGATGGATGAGGTGGTGGCGCGTACGCCGTCATGGATCAATAGCTTCCGGTTCTGTCTGGATAGCCCGGTTGGCAAAGTACGGCGCGAGAATTTAGTGCGTCGCGATGCAGACCGTTTGGTTTTTGTGCGCGAAGGGCAGGAAGTTATTTATCCGGATTTTCCGGTTGCCATGGATGTGCCGGGGCGCCGCGACGTTTTATTGTGGAAAGACGCATGACCGACCTGCCGCATGTTGATTACCAGATGCCGGCATCCCACAAAGGGCCGTTAATCGCCATTATCGGCGAAGCGCCGGGGGCCGATGAAGTGAAGCAGGGCAAGCCCTTTGTGGGCCGCAGCGGGCAGCTTTTGAATAAAAATCTGGCCGCCGCGGGTATTGAACGCGCGGAATGTTTTGTGGGCAATGTGTTCCGCTTTCAGCCGCCGGGTAACAAGGTTGCGCATTTTTTTACCAGCGCGCGAGCGGCCAAAGAAAACAACATTGAAATTGAGAGCCGCTGGGGCAAATACGGCAGCAAATTATTGCAGAAAATTTTTGCCGCCGATCTCACCCATTTGCAAAAGACGATTGCAAGGCTGAGGCCCGCCATCATCATCACGCTGGGGGCAACGCCTTTGTGGGCGCTGACAGGCCGGGAAGGGATCACCACCCTGCATGGCGAAGTGTTGCAATCGCGCATGAACGACGGCATGCTGGTCTTGCCCACCTATCACCCCAGCTTTATCATGCGCGGCAACTGGGGTATGGAGCCCGCTTTTCTGGCCGATATTAAGAAAGCCGTGCAATTAGCCGCTAAAAGCACCAAAAACTAACGCGTTTTAGTTGCGCGGGACGGGTGCTAGTTTAAGCCCGCCTATTTTTAAAAGAGATATTTATATGTCTAACGATGACACGCGCTTTGAAGATACGCGCGGCGCGATTGCGGATTTTATTGGCCGCGTGAATGACACGACGGGTGCGCAAGTTGAAGCTGACGCCCCGGGTGATGGCGTAAAAAAAGCGGAAGAAATCATTGCTTTTTATACCGCCGGAAATAATGGCCCGCCGCTTCAAAAGCGGGGGCGCCGCAGGCCGCGTTTAAGCCAGGACAACCCAGCAAGCTCACTTCAATTGGATAGAAAGACCATGATCGACAAAACACACAAGACCGTTGCGGATTTTGTTCCAGAAAAGAAGCGCAAAGTGCGCATCCGCTGGGGCGAGGTGCCGGTATTGGCGGCAAAAGGCATGGCCTATGGCCTGTGGGGTTTTTTTCTGCCCTATGCCATCAGCCATTATATGGATGAGAACAAAGCGCTGGAGACCCAGTTAAGAGCCGCCGCAAACGCCATGTGCGAAGCCAATGTAACCGGTTTGGCCCGTCCGGCGCTGGATGCTTTTGCCAAGAAATATCCGGACGGCCAGTTCGTTTTGAACGGCGCGCAGGATGTGACAGCAGCGAACAAGGAAGTGGTGGGGATATTGTCGCATTACCTCAGCATTCCCCTTTATGGTCTGGCGCATGCCAAAAATATTGGTGCGTCTTTCCGTGCGGTGGCTGAATCCCTTTCGATTGGCACGGATTATGTGCCGTATTACCCGACCGTGTGGGTGCCATCTGCGGATAATATGGAAGGCGTGACGCGGCGGCTTGCATCCGCGATCAATATTGAAACCACTACGCCCGCGCTAAAGGTTTTATGCGCCGCCTATGCCGCCAGCCCTTCGCCTTTGCGCGGCATGGACATGGCGCAGAATTTATCCCTGCAAGCCGGCCGGCCGGATTATTATCTGCAGATGAACGGCCAGGCCGCGGCCAGCACCCACGGCTAAGCCTGACCATGGCCCGTTACAGTTAAGGTTAATACCGTCACTAAAGGCTTTCTGGATTAAAAAGGGCGCATATAGTTTCGGGCGTCTGCGCTATTTTAAGGCGCATGGAAATCGATTTACGCCCCAAGCCCTATCTGGTTGCGCGCGCGATCACCGCCAGCCTGCTGAAAACCGCCACGCTGATGGGCATGATGATTCCGGCATTCACGCTGGCCCATGCGTATGACGACATTCAGCAGGGCGCGCGCAAGGCGGTTGCGTATAACCGCCAGATTTTAGCCGAGATGAATCACGCCGCCGACCAGATGTGCCGGGCGCTGGCGGCCACCGACGATCCGAAAGTCGCGATCCAGACTTTTTTCGATAACATGCCGGACAAGCAATATGTGCTGGATGGCGCGATGACGCCGATTGCCGCCATGCGCAAGGCCTTGCCCGCCGTGTTCGGCCTGGATAACCGTAGCATGCGCGTGCCTGATCTGGAAGAGCGCAAGGAACGGCTGCAGGTCATTCTAGCGGCAAAAGATTCAACCAACCCCGCCACCCTGAAGCCCATTAGCGAATGCGATGCCAAAAATTTAGCGACGGCGCGCAGCAAGCTGGCGCGCGGCCAGATATTTGCCGATGAACTGATGCAGGATCCCGCGCCCGTGGCGCCGCCAGCCCCGGCGAAAGCGCAGAAGCGCGGCGATCTGACCTATGCCTGAGCCGGGCAGGGCCGTTCCCTATCTGTGCCATGGGGCTGTTACAGAATCGCATCAATCAGGCCGGGGAAGGGTGTTTTTTGGGGGTAAAAGTTAAGCAACTATTTCATTTGCTTGCTTTTTACGCATCACTTTCGCTACTTTTGAGCCTTCGTGCCGACCGCACTGGCTTTCGCCAAAGGCCCTGCTGCCGAACGACAAGTTATTAATCTCTGGTGGAGGTTTGCCTTTGGCCAATCCGTCTAAAAATCCGCAGCATAAGACCCCGTTGCTGGATACCATTAATTCGCCGGCTGACTTACGCAAGATCCCGGCCGACAAGCTGCAACAGGTGGCGGATGAACTGCGCGCCGAGACCATCGATGCGGTCTCCGTGACGGGCGGCCACTTGGGCGCCGGCCTTGGCGTGGTGGAACTGACCACCGCCCTGCATTACGTTTTCAATACGCCCGATGACCGCCTGATCTGGGACGTGGGCCATCAGGCCTACCCGCATAAAATTCTGACCGAGCGCCGCGAACGCATTCGCAGCCTGCGTCAGGGTGGCGGGTTATCGGGTTTCACCAAGCGTTCGGAAAGCGCGTACGATCCGTTCGGGGCGGCGCATAGCTCGACCTCGATTTCAGCGGGTCTGGGCATGGCGGTCGCGCGCGATACGCTGGGCAAGAAAAATCATGTGATCGCGGTGATCGGCGACGGTTCGATCTCGGCCGGTATGGCGTATGAAGCCATGAATAATGCCGGTGCGATGCACAGCAAAC
This sequence comes from Pseudomonadota bacterium, assembly GCA_048498415.1. Lineage (GTDB taxonomy): Bacteria > Pseudomonadota > Alphaproteobacteria > UBA9219 > RGZA01 > JBEHYA01. The sequence goes on along the minus strand of JBEHYA010000097.1, from coordinate 2,267 downwards.
TCATTGTGATTTTGAACGATAACAACATGTCGATCGCGCCGCCCACCGGCGCGCTGTCGTCGTATTTATCGCGCATTGTGTCCTCCAAGGAATACCGCGGCCTGCGTAATCTGGCCAAGGACATGGGCAAGATTTTCCCGAAACCGATCCGCGATGCGGCGCGCAAGGCGGAAAGCTATGCCCGCGGCATGGTGACCGGCGGCACGCTGTTTGAAGAGCTGGGTTTCTATTATGTAGGCCCCATTGATGGCCACAACATGGACCACCTGTTGCCGGTTCTTGAGAACGTGCGCGACGATGTGGATCCGGGCCCGGTGATCATTCATGTGGTCACGCAAAAAGGCAAAGGCTTCGCGCCGGCGCTGGCCGCTGCCGACAAGTGCCATGCCGTGAACAAGTTCGATATCATCACGGGCGAGCAGATCAAGGTAAAAGCCGGCGCGCCGACCTATACCAAGGTGTATGCCGATGCGCTGATCGCCGAAGCCAAGCACGACGACAAGATTGTTGCGATCACCGCCGCCATGCCGTCGGGCACCGGCATTGATTATTTCGGCAAAGCCTTCCCCGAACGCACGTTCGATGTGGGCATCGCGGAACAGCATGCCGTGACGTTTGCGGCGGGTCTCGCCACCGAAGGCCTGAAGCCGTTCTGCACCATTTATTCGACCTTCCTGCAACGCGCCTATGATCAGGTGGTGCATGATGTGGCGATCCAAAATCTGCCCGTGCGTTTCATGATGGACCGCGCTGGTTTGGTGGGCGCCGATGGCTGCACGCATGCGGGCGCCTTCGATCTCGCTTATCTGGGTTGCCTGCCGAACATGATGATCATGGCGGCGGCCGATGAAGTTGAACTCATGAATATGGTGGCCACGGCTGCTGCGTATAATCAGGGCCCGTCGGCCCTGCGTTATCCGCGCGGTGAGGGTGTTGGCCTTAAACTGCCGGAACGCGGCACCGTGCTGGAAATCGGCAAGGGCCGCATCATGCGCGAAGGCAACAAGGTCGCGATTTTGAGCCTTGGCACCCGTTTAGCTGAAGCCATGAAGGCGGCGGACGAACTGGCGACCTATGGCCTTTCGACCACGGTTGCCGATATGCGCTTTGCCAAGCCGTTCGATGAACAGCTGGTGCGCGATGCCGCGCGTGAACATGAAGTTGTGATCACGCTGGAAGAAGGCTCGGTCGGCGGTTTTGGTGCTGCCGTGTCGCAGATGCTGGCCAATGAAGGCTTCATGGATAACGGTTTAAAACTCCGTATCATGACCCTGCCGGACATTTTCCAGGATCATGATGCGCCCGCCAAGCAGTACGATGTAGCTGGTTTGAATGCCAAGCAGATCGTGGCCAAGGCGCTTGATGCGATTGGCAAGCAGGCTGCGGATAGCGCGGTCGCGGGTTTACGCGCGGCGCGCTAAAGCCCCGATAAAATCGGTTATGCGGGTAATAAAAAGGCGACAAATCACCTGCTTTGCCGCCATTTTGCCATAGCTTCGTGCAGACTAGCGGGCATACAATTTGATTCTTAGATGATGAGTTATGACATGAACAAGATTCTGATCTCTTTCGCGGCGTTGATGCTGGTGGCCAGCCCCGCTTTTGCTGCCCCGAACGCCGATATGGAAAAGGTGGTGATGACGGCGCCGTCGGTGCCATCCAAAGGCGCGAGCCAGGTGGTGAGCGGTTTTTATTCGACGCTTGTTTCCGCGATGAAGAGCGGCAAGTCGTTCGATGCGCGCGCGGCGCAGATGAAGCCCGCGATTGAACGTGCGTTTAACCTGAAAGACATGATGCGCACGGCTGCCGGCCCCGGCTGGATCAAGGCTTCGCCGGAACAGCAGGCCAAGCTGGTAAGCGCGTTCCGTTCGTTCAGCGTGGCCAATTACGCCAGCCAGTTCAAAGCGTATGACGGCGAAAAGTTTGAAGTGAAGGGGGAGGAAGCGACCGGCCAGGGCGATGTGATCGTGAAAACGGTTTTGACCAGCGGCAGCGACACGCATGAACTGAATTACCTGATGCGCCGTGGCCCGCAGGGCTGGCAGATTGTGGACGTTTACCTGAACGGCACCATCAGTGAAATGGCGAGCCGCAGGTCGGAATTCAGCAGCGTTCTGCGCGAGCAGGGCCCGGATGCCTTGCAGAAAATGCTGGATCAAAAGAGCCAGACGCTGGCTAATTCTTAATTTGGTGTAAGCCCCGTTGAAGAACGGGGCCCATCGAACAGCAATCAAAATGCGGATAAATGGGACCAGGCCTGCGCCGGG
>JBEHYA010000096.1:0-6981 GCA_048498415.1 Pseudomonadota bacterium | reverse complement strand
TGGTAGAGCCTTGCGTCGAACAGCATGGTCTGGCCCGTGTATCGGAATCTCGGCGACGTGCCGGCCCAGGCGTTTGCCGACACCACGGCACGCTCAATATCTCCACCGCCGTCTGCTTTGTTCTGGCCGCGGCGGGTGTGAAGGTTGTAAAACATGGCAACCGCGCGGTTTCCAGCAAAAGCGGCTCCTCCGACGTGCTCACGGCTTTGGGTGTGAACATTGAAGCCAGCCGCGAAGCGATGCAGCGGTCGCTTGATCAGACCAATCTCTGCTTCCTCATGGCGCCCTACTATCATCCGGCGCTCAAAATCGTCGCCCCCATCCGTGCTCGCCTCGGTCATCGCACGATTTTCAATTTGCTCGGGCCTTTGGTGAACCCCGCCCGGCCCAAACACCAGATGGTCGGCGTGTTCGCCCCGCAATGGTGCGATGCGTTTGCGCATATTCTAAAAGAACTTGGCAGCTCAAGCGTGCTTGCCGTGCATGGCCGCGACGGGCTGGATGAAATCACGACGACTGATGCGACCGACGCCGCCTTTCTGCAAAACGGCCACATTCGTGATTTCGTTTTTACGTCCGAAAGCCATACGCTACCCAAAGCCACGCTTGCAGACCTTAAAGGCGGCGATGCCAAGACCAATGCGGAACGCCTTTTAGCCCTGCTAAACGGTGAAAAAGGCCCGTATCGCGATATCGTCCTCCTTAATGCGGGCGCCGGCTTCATGGTCGCCGGCAAAACCGATCTCGCCGGCGGCATTGCATTGGCGGATGAGATGCTGGCCAGCGGTAAGGCCAAAAAAATCCTGGAAAAATTCGTGCAGGTCACAAATGGAAGATAATGTTTTAACCCGCATCGTTGCCGATAAGCGCATCCATGTTCAGGCGTGCATCAAAGCCAAACCTTTCGCAGAGCTGGAACGCGAAGCCGAAGCGCTGCCCGATCCACTCGATTTCTACGCCGCGCTCGCCGCCAAACCCATCGGCCTGATCACCGAAATCAAAAAAGCATCGCCCAGCGCCGGCGTGATCCGTGAGAATTTTGACGTCGCGGAAATTGCCCGCGCTTATAAAAGCTCAAGCGCCGCGTGCCTTTCGGTGCTCACCGATGTGCCGTATTTTCAAGGCCATGACAGCTATATCAAAATCGCCAAACAGGCTGCCAACCTGCCCGTTTTGCGCAAGGATTTTGTCATCGATCCCTATCAGGTCGTTGAAGCCAAAGTGATCGGCGCGGATGCCGTGCTGCTGATCGCCGCCTGCTTATCGGATGACCATCTCTCCGACCTCGCCCATCTCGCCGCCCGCCATGGGCTTTCCATTCTGATAGAAGTGCATGACGAAGCCGAACTCACCCGCGTGCTCGATCTGGATCTCGATCTGCCCCGCCTCATGCTCGGCATCAACAACCGCAATCTGAAAACGCTTGGCATTGATCTGGGTACCACCGAACGCCTCATGCCGCTCATCCCCGATAACCAGCTGGTGGTGGGCGAAAGCGGCATCAAGACAAAGGCCGACATCCAGCGGCTGCAGGCCGCCGGCGTCAATCATTTCCTGATTGGCGAAAATCTGCTCCGGCAGCTGGATATCGCGGCAGCTACGCGCAGTTTATTTTAAATTACTGAGCAGCCGGTGATACCGGGGCGGTTTCCGCCGGGGGTGCCGGTGCTTCCACTGGCGCGGCAGCGGCGGGCGCTTCAGTGCCGGCCGGCAGGCTTGGCACATCCACTTTGATATTGGCGGCGGGTTCAACTGTATCGACAGGCGCCGCGGATTCCGGAGCCGGTGCATTGGCAACCGGTGCCGGCGCGGGCGCCACGGGGGCTACGGCTACCGGTGCAACCACGGTATGGCTTTCAATGCTGGAGAGACGCATATCGATCATCGCCAGATTTTTGTTGATGTCGGTCACGTAGAATGACGTAAGCATAAGGAACAGCGCGCAGCACAGCACGGAGATCGCCAGGCTGATCAGCCACATCTGCGTGATCATGTTTTTGCGGTCGGCCTTCGGGGCTTCGCTGCCGGGGGTATTCGTCATAACTGCTCCTCAAACGTAACGTGTTAGTGCATTTCATCATAAAGTGCGGGCGCGCCAATAAAAATTATTAAATAAGCCCCGCCTGTCATGCGGAAACAGAGCATTTATGCAACAGCTACGAGGATAGTTTTGCACCCGAACGGATTTTTGGGGCGAATCCCCTACTCCAGCCCCGCCGCTTTCAGCGCCTTCGCCTGGTTTTTGGCCAGCCCGTTCACATCAAAATCATCGATCAGGCCATGGAAAATGCGGTGCCAGTTTATCTCCGCCCGCAGTTTCAAAAACACGGCGCCTAAACCAATCGCCGCGCGGTCCATGAACACGAATTCGCGCGGCACCTTCACGCCGCCAATCTTGCGCAACTCTTCATGCACCTTGTTGGCAGTCGCCCGGCCATACTGGCCGGTGTTGGTTTCTTCAATCAGCCGCGCGCGGTCTTCCAGCAGCGGCGCATAGATAAACCGGGCCCAGATATTTAATGTGTCAATCAGGGCCTTGCTGGTGTTTGTGAAACCCCATTCCTTATAGGCCTCCACCGCGCGTTCATCATCGTTGGTGGCCAGTGCATGATATAGTTCAATCACCGCCCGCACCGTAGATGGCTTGAAAATCCGCACACAGCCGAAATCCAGCAGATTAATGCTGTTATCCGGGCAAATTGAATAATTGCCGAAATGCGGGTCGCCGTGAATGACGCCGGCATTATAAAACGGCACGTACCAGGCATGGAACATATTCATCGCAATCTGGTTGCGCGCTTTCACGTCGCGGCCTGCTGCCGCGGCGGCGAATTTTTCGCCTTCCAGCCAGTTCATGGTCAGCAGGCGTTTGGTGGAAAGTTTGGGCTGCACTTCCGGCACATGAATTTCCGTGCGCCTGGCCAGAATATGCCGGTAGAGCGCGATGTGTTTGGCCTCTAATTCATAATCCAGTTCTTCGCGCAGCCGCGCGCCGATTTCTTCCTGCACGCCTTTGGTCGAAACCGCGCGGTCATAGCTCTCGAACAGCCCCATCAAAATGCCCAGCTGCTTCAAATCCGCTTCCACGGTGGAAGCCATATCGGGGTACTGCAGTTTGCACGCAAGTTTTTCGCCATCCAACGAAACAGCCTTATGCACCTGGCCCAGTGAAGCAGCAGCCGCCGCAGTTTGTTCAAAGCTTTTGAATTTTTTCTGCCAGTCCGCGCCCAACTCGCCCGCCATGCGGCGCTTTACAAACAGCCAGCCCATCGCCGGCGCATCAGCCTGCAACTGCGAAAGTTCGGTCGCGTATTCTTCGGGAACAGCATCGGGAATGGTAGAAAGCACCTGCCCGATTTTCATCAACGGGCCTTTGAGGCCCCCAAGCGCACCGGCAATATCCGCGGCATGTTTTTTATGGTCGATCTGAATGCCAAAAATTTTCTTGCCCGCCACCTGCGCCGCCACGCCGCTCATCGAAGCAGAAACCTTGGCATACCGCCCCACCCGCTTGGCGAGCGAATTTTTGTCTGTTTTTGCGTTTGGCTTTTTGGGCATATCTCACAACAGTTCCGGTCATGCCGGCGAAGGCCGGCATCCACGATAGGCAACAAGACAAAGATCATCCTGCTTGGCTTTTCGTGGATCCCGGCCTTCGCCGGGATGACGTATCAGCTAATTATATAGGCTATTCTGTTATATAGAACGATTTCAAGTTTCCTTAATTTTTTTGGCTTAAAAATTAACCTATGAATTCGAACTTCCGGCGATATGGCAATATCGGTGGCAATCCCGCGCATCCGCCAAAAGCTGCGCCAACGCCGGAGGCTGCGCCAAAAAAACCGGAAGCTTTTGCCAGTGAAAAAAGCCAGTTCGCCGAAATCAGCAGCGCCATCGGCTATGCCTATACCGGCAGCGGCGCCAGCGTGGCGATTTTTGATTATGGGTATTTTGGTACGGACGTAACCGAGAACGTCCAGCGCGGCGGCGGAACGTCAAGCGGCGGCGGCTCGAAACTCATCAACGATAGCCGCGTGGCGCCTTCGCCCTTCTCCAATATCTTTGGCGGCAGCGGGCGCTGATTACCGGCTTTGCGACGGCGTGATGGGCTGGCCTTCTTTGGGCAGCGGTGTGGGCGCATCAATGCCTTGCGCATTGGTGGCATGCGCAACCGGCGCGGCAAACAGGCTTAAAACAAACACGGAAAGCAGAAGGCGTTGCATGGCATCCATCCCTGAAAAGCGGAATGACGCCAGAATGGCCTTTCACCCATAAATTCTCGATATGCCCAGCCTCACGCCGGCGTTAAATCATCGCCATGCCGCCGTTAATGTGCAGGGTCTGGCCTGTCACATAGGCCGCTTCCTGACTGGCCAGATAGACCACGCCCGCCGCGATATCCTTGCCTTCGCCCATGCGCGCCATGGGGATAGCCGTTAACACTTTTTCCTTCACCTGCTCCGGCAGCACGTCGGTCATGGCCGACATAATAAAGCCCGGCGCCACGCAGTTCACCGTAATGCCGCGCCCGGCAATTTCCTGCGCCAACGATTTACTCATGCCGATCAGGCCGGCTTTGGAAGCGGCATAATTCGCCTGCCCCGCATTACCCGTTACGCCCACCACGGATGTGATGTTGATGATGCGCCCGAAGCGGCGGCCCATCATGCCTTTGATCGCCGCGCGGCATAAACGGAAGGTCGCGCTTAAATTCACGTCGATCACCGTCTGCCAGTCTTCATCCTTCATGCGCATGGAAAGCCCGTCGCGCGTGAGGCCGGCGTTGTTGACCAGAATATCAATGCCGCCGCCTAATGCTGCTTCCGCATCGGCAATCAGTTTGGCCGGCGCGGCCGCGTCCGATAAATTGGCGACTACCACAAACGCCCGGTCGCCCAGTTCCGCTTTCAGCTTCTCCAAAGCTTCCTGCTTGGTACCCGACAGCGCCACAATGGCGCCCTGCGCATGCAGCGCACGGGCAATCGCCCCGCCCAGACCGCCCGAAGCGCCCGTCACCACCGCGCGTTTACCAGCTAAATCGAACATATTTCAGGCTCCTGCTTTTTGTTTTACATGCGCCGGGCAGGCGCTAAGAATAAAGATATAGAGGGGCTTAAGCCATGCCCCAAAGTCATTACGAGAGCAAGCATGATATTTCTCGATACGTCCTACTTTGATGGCGGCGTCTATATAGGCGATGTTCTGGAAGATATTCAAAGCGATATCACGATCAGCGGCGGGCTGGGGCTGGTGGAATTCAAAAGCCCGATCCTGATGATGAGTTCTCTTCATGTCATGCCCGGCACCTCGTTGCTTATTCAGCAGCCCAGGGAACAGCAGTTTGAATGCGGCCTGTATGTTGGCGGCGACCTAACGGCGCATGGCGACATCATGGTGGCGGGCGGTCAAGGCATGTATGTGGGTGGCAATCTTATCGCCGGCAGCGTGGAAGTCGGCTCTTCCCTGTTTGTCGATGGTTCCAAAGGCATGCTCATCAGTCACGGCGATGCGCCAGGCAGCAATTATCTTTTTGCCGGCAGTGACATAAAAGCGAGCAATGGCAGCATCAAGGTGGATGGCCCGCTTCATGGCAGCAGCCTTATTGCGGAATATGGCATTCAATCGTGCGGCAGCATGGTCGCAGCGGATGAAATTTACGCCGGCCGCGTTATCAATTGCAAAGATGCGTCAATCGTCATCGCCAGTGGAAAAAGAACGAGCCGCGGGTATATCAAGGCCAACAGGGTGGAAGGCGATATGATTGCCGCCACGGGCGGGCTTAACTGCAACTGGGTGGAAGCCGCGCGCGAAATTTTTACGCCGCAGATATCCATCCCGCCGGATACGCTGGAATCCGGCCCGCGCATTCAATCGCGCGCGCCCTACCACGGCAAAATCGTGCATCTGGAACTTTAATCAGGCGCTTTTCAAAAACGCTTCGATATCCGCCGGTGTTTGCAGGCTGATGGCCGGCACATCTTTATCAATTCGCTTCATCAGGCCGGCCAGCACGCTGCCGCTGCCTGCTTCCACAATCTGTTCCACGCCCTGCTGCCTGGCATAGAGCATGCTCTCGCGCCAGCGCACTGCGCCCGTGACCTGCTGCACCAGTTGCTTGCGAATGGCGGCAACATCGCTTGAAGCGCTTGCCGTCACATTGGCGATTAACGGCACGGCAGGCGCATTCATTTTCACTTCGGCCAACGCTTCTTCCATCACGCGCGCGGCGGGTTCCATTAATGGGCAGTGAAACGGCGCACTCACCGGCAACATCACCGAACGCTTGAAGCCTTTTTCAGCCGCTACCGCCAGCGCGCGCTCAATCGCGCCCTTATGGCCGCTGATCACCACCTGACCCGTGCAATTATCATTGGCCGCCACGCACACTTCGCTGCCCGCCGCTAAATTGGAAATCTCGGTGGCCTGCGTCATATCCACGCCCAGCAGCGCGGCCATGCCGCCCATGCCAACCGGCACGGCTTGCTGCATCGCCTGGCCGCGCTTACGCAAAAGCCGCGCGGTATCCGCCAATGTAAAGGTGCCCGCCGCGCACAGCGCGGTATATTCGCCCAGCGAATGGCCCGCCACATATGCCGCTAAATCGGTAATCTTCTTGCCGCCTTCTTTTTCCAGAACGCGCATCACCGCCATGCTGGCCGCCATCAGCGCCGGCTGGGTATTTTCGGTGAGCTTGAGATCATCCATGGGCCCTTCGGCCATCAGGGCGCTGAGCTTGAAATTGATCGCCTCATCCACTTCCTGCAGCACGTCGCGTGCGGCGGGAAAAGCGGCGGCAAGGTCTTTGCCCATGCCCACGGCCTGGCTGCCCTGGCCCGGAAAAACAAATGCGCGTTTCATTCTCACGACTCTCCGAATATGTCATGCCAGCGAAGGCTGGCATCCACGATAGGCCCCAAGACAAAGATCATCCTGCCTGGCTTTTCGTGGATCCCCGCCTTCGCGGGGATGACGCAGTTTTTG
>JBEHYA010000095.1:0-7471 GCA_048498415.1 Pseudomonadota bacterium | reverse complement strand
ATATCCCGCGCTGCTACCAAAAATTTCTTCGATCTGGAACTCACAAAGCGGATCGCCGATGCCGTGAATGTGCCCGTCATCGCGTCGGGCGGTGTGGGCACGCTGGATCATTTAGTCGATGGCGTGAAGGAAGGCCACGCCAGCGCGCTGCTCGCCGCCAGCATTTTCCACTTCGGCACGTTTACGATTGAACAGGCAAAACAACATCTGGCCGAAGCCGGCATTGCTGTGCGAAAATAAACCCATGCCCCACCCGCTTGATGCTCTTTTCCAAACCATTCTCGCCCGCAAAACAGAAAGCGCGGAGAAATCCTATACCGCTTCTTTGTTTGCAAAAGGCAGCAAACACATCGCCAAAAAAATCGGCGAGGAAGCAACCGAAACCGCGGTTGAAGTCGCAAGTGGCAACAAAGAAAAAATCGCGTCTGAATCCGCTGATCTGCTATATCACCTGCTTGTCGCCTGGGCGGAAGCCGGCCTCACGCCGGAAGATATCTACAAGGTTCTTGAATCCCGCACGCATCAGTCGGGCATTGAAGAAAAAAATTCACGCAAGCAATAACCCATCCGGCATCCCCGCGTGAGAAAGGGATCCGGTTTGTTTTCTTTTACCGTACCACTGGATTCCCGCTTCCGCGGGAATGCCTGAGAGAGTATGATTTCTTATTATAGAGAGAGCCGCATGACCTACGACACCCAGAACATCTTCGCCAAAATCCTGCGTGGGCAAATCCCGTGCAAAAAAGTGTTCGAGAACGAACATGCGCTGGCCTTCCACGATATCGCCCCGCACGCGCCAACCCACATTCTCGTCATCCCCAAGGGCAGTTACGTCTCATTTTCCGATTTCGCTGAAAAAGCCACGCCTTTGGAAATGACCGGCTTCTGGCAGGCCGTCGGCCACGTGGCAAAAATCAGCGGCGCCACGGAACAGGGCTACCGGCTCATCGCCAATACCGGCCTGAATGGCGGGCAGGAAGTCCCGCATTTCCATGTGCATGTGCTGGCAGGCCGGAAATTAGGCCCCATGCTTTCGAAAGCAGCCTGACTGTCATCCCGCACGTGATGCGGGATCCCATGGTAACCTTTCAGAAAACCAAATGGGATCCCGCGTCGCGCAAGTGCTTGCGCGGGATGACAAATAAGAAGTGTTGCTGCATTTCACCTTTTATCTTAGAAAACGAAGCCGCTTAACCAACGAAAGACATTCTCATGCCCCGTCCGTCCGGCCGTGCCGCCGACCAGCTTCGTTCAATCGAATTCATTCCCCATTTCTCGCCCTACGCCGAAGGCTCGTGCCTGGTCAAATGCGGCGCCACGCACGTGCTGTGCACCGCGACAGTCGAAGAAAAAGTGCCGCCCTTCATCAAGGGCACCGGGCTTGGCTGGGTCACCGCCGAATACGGCATGCTGCCGCGCGCCACATTGGAACGCACCGACCGCGAAGCCGCCAAGGGCAAACAGTCCGGCCGCACGCAGGAAATCCAGCGCCTGATTGGCCGTTCACTCCGCGCCATCACCAACCGCGCCGTGCTCGGCGAAATGCAAATTAAACTGGATTGCGACGTGCTCCAGGCCGATGGCGGCACGCGCACCGCTTCGATTACCGGCAGTTATGTCGCCATGGCGCTCGCCGCCAAAAAGCTTGTCGCGGCGGGCAAGCTCAAAGCCCTGCCCTTCAACGACAGCGTCGCGGCTGTGTCGTGCGGCATTTACAACGGTGAATGCGTTTTAGATTTGGATTACGCGGAAGATTCCACCGCGCAGGCGGATTCAAACTTCGTGCTCACAGGCAAAGGCGGCATCGTCGAAATTCAGGGCACCGCCGAACAAACCGCGTTCTCCGAAGCCCAGTTCACGCAGCTGCTCCGCCTCGCGCAAAAAGGCATCGCCGAGCTTACGGCAAAGCAAAAACAGATTATTGAAGCGTGAATTTAAGCGAGGGGTTTCGGCGTCGCCGAGAAACCCATTTTTTCCTGCTGATGTAACGCCGTTTTCAGGCTGCCTTCTGCCGGCAACCCTTTGGCCAGCGCTGCAACGCCAAGGGCGATACCCGTGGCGATGCCGGCATTCGGCCCCTTATTCTTCAGATACAGATCCGCCACATTGACTGTGCCGGTTTTCGGATCGGTCATATCCATCAAACGCTTGATCATCGCATTCATGCCAATCGTAATGGCATCGCCACCCACGGCTTTGGCGAGTTTCTGCAGATTTTCGCTGCCCTGCGCCAGTTCGACCGTATTGCACGCCGGAATCGGCAACGCCGCGCAGAAACCGTTGATCGATTTATCGAGCGCACCGGCCGCGCCAGCGATTGTCCCCGGGATGTTTTTTTCGATCGTCATGTTACGCCGCCTTATCCGCTGCCGACGCGCGCGCCAGGCTCACGCCGCAGGTGGATGCAATAACTTCGCAGCGCTGAAAATCGAGAATGCCTTCTTTCTTGCAGCGTTCCAGCGCGAACGCAAAGCCGCGCACGAATTGGATGTAATGCGAGGGCCATTCGCCCTTGAGGTGTTCATACGGATTGCGGCCCGAATAAAAATCCACGACCACCGATTCCGCTTTGCGGATTTCGGGTAAGCTTAAACGCTCCTTGAGTTCTTCAAGAGCGCTCTTGCGATGCGGGCGGCCAAAACCAAACATGAACCAGTTGTACCTTTATGATTTATATCTACAATTTTAGACATGACTGGTTACCGCACCCTTAATTCAAAAACCGGTGGGTTAATGCAATTTAACCAATGAATGCAGGGGTTTTTTAGGCCTGCGGGCCGGGGGCCCAGGTCTTCTTGGCGGCGGCCGTGGTGGTGCCGGCATCCGCCACCTGCGTCGTGGCCGTCGTCGTGGATGCAGGCGCAGCCGCCGTGCTGGCGGCATCGCTGGAAACCGCCGCGCCGGCCGAAGCAACCGTGCCCACCACACTCCCCGCAAGGGCGCCGGCGGAAGGTGCGGCCGCCGCCGGGGTAACCGGCGCTGGATCGGGCGCCCATTTGCCGCGTTTGCCCGGCAGGCCTTTTTTGCCCGCATTCGTCTTGGGCGTCAGCGCGTCATAATTACTATAGGGATTATTCGCGCCCATCCATTTGCGTTGCGGGTCTTCCGTGGTGTTCTCCGCCGCCAGGCGCTTTTCCACTTCGTCCCGCGCGTCGGCGGGCGTGGGCGCATTCGGCTTCGCCAGCGCGGCGGTTTTAGGATCGGCCTTGTTCGGTTCGGCAATCGGAAAACCGTCCTTGTCGAAATAAGTGGTCTTGCCGTCGGCGATTACGCGGCCGCGCTTGTCACCCGTGGTATACCAGTTGGTGCGCACATGGGTCTGCAGATCGCTGTAAAAAATTTCGCCGGTGGTCTGGTTATTCTCGGTGTAGGTGGTGGCCGTTTTCAGGCTCACAATGCGGCCAACCACGGTATCTTCCACCTGGTAAATGCCTTGCGCGCTCTTATACGTGCCCGGCTGGCCCGGCACCGGCGTGGCATCGGCCGGCATCTGCAGCAGCGCGGGCGGCGCGGCAAGGCGCGGGCCGCTCGTGCTTACCGCCGCAACCGTTTTATCGTTGCGCGCATCCTGAATACTGGCCAGCGCGCCCGCGGCGGCGGCCGTCTGCACCTGATTATTCGTTGCCATCACCTGCGCGGTGTCGCGGTCGTCATGCAGACCCGCGCTGGCATCCTGCTGCGCCATCGTCTGGCGCACGCCGGCCGCCGTCTCTGCCGCCTTCGCGTTATTGAGCGCGGTCATACCCTGGTCATACCAGCTTTGCGGCTTGCCGTTGGGGTCGAGGCCCTGATTGATCATCGCCTGGTCCTCGCGCGCATCCTTGGCGGCGATCTGCGCGGTCGCTTTGGCCATGTTCGCCGCGTTGAAACCCTCCAGCGCATGCTGATCAAGGGCGCTCATCTGCTTGGCTTTCATCGCCGCATACTGCGCTTCCGCCGATTGGCGTTCGCGATCATATTCATAGCGGTAATAGTCATCATACCAGCTGTTCGCGCGCGCGCTCTTGCTGGCCATCTTTTCCTGCTGCTGCGTCAGCGCGCCACCCGCGCTAACCGCGCCGCCGATCCCCGAAGCCCATGTGGTTACAGGCGAACTCACCGTCTCGGTTTTAACCGTATAATTCGCCAGCGTCACGCTGCCGCCCACCGCCTTGGTGGGATCGTTCAGATTGTAGCTGGCTTCGGCATAGCGGATGGCCTGCGTCTGGATGCCCACGCTGTTATTGATGCCGACAGTGGCGCTGGTCGTGTTATCGCCGCCGATCGAATTGGCAAGGCCGCGCAACACCACGTCGCTGGCGGTGCGCTGGTCGTCTTTCTTCTCGTCTTTTTTATTGAGAGCCGCCATCGCGGCCGCGCGCTGTTCGGCGGTGCCGAATTCGACCATCAGGCGCAGATCCAGAATGCTCTTGCGGCTGAGATCGATGTCCGTGCTGAACGAAAAAAGCGGCGCCGCCGGTGCGCTCTCGCCCTGGCCATGAATGCCGACTCTCGCTGTGCCGTAAGATGACTGAACTTCTGCAACCATCGGTGCAAAACGCCCTAAAATGACCCGCTAAAATAAATCTAAAAATCCACTCTCTAATTTCTGCCAAAAGCTTTATTAAGAGCTTAATTCGCGTTATAGATGGGGCCCGCCAAAAGGCGGTTTTCCACAGCTTTTAACGCATCCTTTACCATGATCGACCCGAAAACCCTTCTCATCGCCACCCACAATGAAGGCAAGCTGCAGGAATTCGCCGCCATGCTCGCGCTGCCGGGCGTGACTTTTACCCATGCCGGCGCGCTTGGTTTGCCGGAGCCCGAAGAAACCGAATCCACCTTCATCGGCAACGCGCTATTGAAAGCCCGCGCCGCCGCCAAGGCCAGCAACCTGCCATCGCTTGCCGATGATAGCGGCCTTGCCGTAGAAGCATTAAACGGCGACCCCGGCATTTATTCCGCACGCTGGGCGGATGTCGTGGATGGTCGGCGCGATTTTTCCACCGCCATTCAAAAAGTTGAAAAAGCCCTGCAAAATAAGGGTGTTTCGCCCACAGGCGCGAAAGCTTCTTTTATTTCCGTGCTGGCTTTAGTTCTACCCGATGGCAGCGAGATCACCGCGGAAGGCCGTGTCGATGGCCATCTGGTTTTCCCGGCGCGGGGCACGAACGGCTTCGGCTACGACCCCATCTTCATCCCTGAAAACGAAACCCGCGTCTTTGCCGAAATGTCGATGGATGAAAAATCAAAATTCAGCCACCGCGCCCGCGCGGTTGCCGCGCTTAAAAAGAAGCTCGCATGAGCGAAGCCCCGCTCGCACTTTATATCCACTGGCCGTTCTGCCTGGCCAAGTGCCCCTATTGCGATTTCAATAGTCATGTGCGCGGCAATATCGATGACGCGCGCTGGGTCCGCGCCCTGCTCGCCGAAATGCGCTACTGGCGGGCGCAAACGGGGCCCCGGCAGCTTGCCAGCATTTTCTTCGGCGGCGGCACGCCTTCGCTGCTTCCCCCGCAAGGCGTGGAACAACTCATCCGGAACGCGCGCGATCTCTGGCAACCCGCGCCCGATCTGGAAATCACGCTGGAAGCCAACCCCACGTCATCGGAGGCTGGCAAATTCCGCGATTTTGCATCCGCCGGCGTCAACCGTTTATCGCTTGGCGTGCAGGCCCTTGATGATGCCGAGCTTACATTTTTAGGCCGCGAACATAATGTGGCGCAGGCATTGGCCGCTATTGAAATGGCCCGCGCAACCTTTCCCCGTTTTTCGTTCGATCTGATCTACGCCCGCAAAAACCAGACGCTTCAAGGCTGGGAAGCGGAACTCACCCGCGCCCTTAAACTCGCCGGCACGCATCTGTCGCTTTATCAACTGACCATCGAACCCGGCACGGTGTTTGCGCAGAAAACGCGGGTGGGGCACGTATTCACCGCGCCCGATGAACTTTCCGCCGAAATGTACGAGCGCACCACGCAGCTCACGGCGGAAGCCGGCTTGCCGATGTACGAGGTTTCCAATTACGCAAAACCCGGCAACGAATGCCGGCACAATTTAGGCTACTGGCATTACCGCGAATATGTCGGCATCGGCCCCGGCGCGCATGGCCGCGTTTCAGTGAACGGCGCGCACACCGCCACCGTCACCCACAAACCGCCGGAAGTCTGGCTGCGGCAAGTCGAAGAAAAACAAAACGGCCTGTCTGAAACGCACACGCTGGATGATGCGGAACAAAAAGAAGAAGCCTTCCTCATGAACCTGCGTCTTGCACGCGGCATCGATAAAGCCGAATGGCAGCAGCGCTTTGCAATGCCCCTTGATGCGCTGCTGGATACGAATAAAAAAACCGCGCTGCTGAATGAAGGCCTGCTGGAAGAAACCCAAACGCATTTACGCGTCACGCCAGACGGCATGCTGCGGTTAAATGCGATTACGGGGGGGTTGTTAGCCTAAGCTCGGTTCCAGGCGGCGCAGCACGCGGTTGTGCGGCGTGGGCTGCTCGGCCACTTTCGACGGGCCGGTAAGGTGCGAATGCTGGCGATCGAGCGTAAAGCCGCTGACCTTGATGCCATGGCCGTTAACGGGCGTGGCCTGCGCCGTATGCAGGTTGGCCGCAGTGTTGCCGGCGTTCAGCGTGATCTGGCCGACCGCCGTCACATCTTTAAGGTTCGCATCGAACGCACGCACCGCCGCCGGCGCGCCGGTCAGCGCCACATTGGCCGTGGTGCCCGAGAGCTTCACATCGGCGCCCTTCTGCATCTTGATTTCAGCGCCCGAAATATTCTTGAAGGTCTCACCCTTCTTGCCGTCGAGCACGGGAATGAAATTTTTATCCTTGGCGCGCACGGCGTCGTACTTCGCCTGCTCGGTGACTTGCCCACGCGCATCGATGGCCGCCTGCACGGTGATCTCGCCGCCGCTCGCGCCCTTCACACGCACTTCCTTGGTCTTGAGCGCGGCAAAACGGTTGCCGTTCATCTGAATGCCGCCTGGCAAACCTAAACGATTGGGCTGGATGGGGGCGGAACCGACAGCCGGCGTTGGCTGGGACATCGCGGAAAGCATGCCGTAGTTGCGCCGACCGGCGCCCAACTCATCATTACTTTGGCGTAACCGCTTTTCCAAATCCATGTGTCCAAACTACCTAAACGCGCTTAACAGGGTCTAAATCATTACAAATAACCTGCCCAAAAGCATATAAAATTGTAACTTTCGGTGCCCCAGTTTAGCATAAGAACCGTATAGTTTTACTTTCAGGCAAAATTTACTCAAGTTGTTGATATTAAACACGTTTTAAAATTAATGGCTTTTGACGCAACTAATCCTCTGGCCTGTTTTTAGCCAATTACCACCGCCGCCCCGGCATGGTTTACCCGCCTTAACCACGAATAATTTTTGGGAACGCTCTCTCAGGCGCCCCCGCGCAGGCGGGGGCCCAGTTTGGTTCAACCGGCAAAAACAAAGAAAACTGGATCCCCGCCTGCGCGGG
>JBEHYA010000094.1:0-7558 GCA_048498415.1 Pseudomonadota bacterium | reverse complement strand
TTGTTCGGCTTGCCGTCGCAATCGCCGTAGCCCGCGGCAAAAAAGATTCATGTCGATATCGACGCCAGCTCGATCAACAAAACCGTGATCGTGGATATTCCCATCATCGGCGATGCCGGCACCATCATCGAACAGATGATCAAGGAGTGGGAAGAAAAACGCCACGCCCCGAACAAGGAAGCGCTCAATAATTGGTGGGCGCAGATCAACCAGTGGCGCGCCAAGAAGTGCCTCAGCTACAAGAATTCCAGCACCATCATCAAACCGCAATACGCGCTGCAGCGTTTGGCCGAACTCACCAAGGGTATGGATGCCTATTTCACCACTGAAGTTGGCCAGCACCAGATGTGGGCGGCGCAGTTCCTGCCGTTCGAAAAGCCAAATCACTGGATGACTTCGGGTGGTCTCGGCACCATGGGCTACGGCCTTCCCGCCGCCATCGGCACGCAGATCGCCCATCCCGGCAAGCTGGTCATCGATGTGGCCGGCGAAGCCTCGATTTTAATGAACATTCAGGAAATGAGCACCGCCGTGCAGCACAACCTGCCCGTCAAAGTCTTTATTCTGAACAATCAGTGGATGGGCATGGTGCGCCAATGGCAGGAACTCATCCATGGCGGCCGTTATTCGCAAAGCTATACCGCCGCGCTGCCCGATTTCGTGAAACTGGCGGAAGCCTTCGGCGGCATTGGCCTTCGCGCGGAAAAACCGGGCGACCTCGATGGCGTCATCAAGGAAATGTTGAAGACGGATAAGCCCACAATCGTCGATGTCTGCGTAGACGAAAAAGAAAACTGCTTCCCCATGATCCCATCCGGCCGCGGCCACCACGAAATGATCTTCGCCGATGGCGAAGCCATTGCAGGCGCCACCCCGGATTCAGGTTTAGTGCTGGTTTAACGGCGGAATTCGTCGAAGCGCATTTTGAGCAATTTTAAGCGGTTCCAACGGATCGGCTCAACCGGCTTTTCCGTATTGTGGGCTTTTGCCACCTTAAGCGCGCCTTTTGGATCGTATTGTTCATCAGTAAAAATCTGACCCGTGAGCAAACCACCATAATTAAGTGCCGTAAAAATCTTGTTGCGGCTACGCCGTGTTTTTTTGCCGTTGATTTTGATCGTGCGCACACCTAACGCGCCGGTTGGGTATATGTCGAATTCCATCAAAAACCGCGGCGATGTCTTTTGCATGCCGGCTTTTGGGAAATAATAGTTTTTATTTAAGATGTCATAGCCGTCATGGATGATGACCACAAGGCGCGGCTTGCCCTTTTTAACTTTAGACGGCCAACCATTGGCATACGACGTCGTCGTCGAAGGATGATAATATGCGTAATAAATATATGGCGAAGCATATGCTTCGTCATTCGATTGCTCTTTATTGCGATGGCCACAAGCGTGCATTTCTTCGGGCGTCCATGCGCGAAGAGGCGAATTGGCCATTATATTTGCTGTGTGTTTTATCGTTTTAACAATTGTTTCGACCGGCTTGGGCTGGTCTTTAATATGGCGCAATCGCCTAATTACTTCTTCCTTGTCCCCGCGTAGAAATTTTTTGTAATTGTCGTCAAAATCGCTGTCGTTCCACACAAAGCCTTCTTTAAGGCGAAAGAGCTCAATAATTTCCGCATGGCTGGGGCGGTAGGAGCGGATGGTATTCACCAGCCGCTTCGCATTTTTTACAACATACCCGCGCGTCGCACGGTAAGCCTTGCGGCTGACCCAGCGTGCTTTAATACGTGTATCGACAGGAATGGCGTGCCCAATCGCGCCGCTCAGAGCCTTGAACGGCTTGCTCACCGCGGTGGCTGCTTTTTTAAAACCCTGCTGCACATTCGCTTCAATCTTAAGCGCGCGCGCATTAAAGGCTTCGTCAAACTTGACCAGGCGGGCGTGTGCACGGGCAATACGTTCAGTTAGCGTCATAAAATGGGTTCCCTGCTATTCCAGCAGTATGCCAGAAAACCCTGAAACTATTAGAAAAAACCCGCTTTTTTGATATGTTGCTTGAAAGACATGAGAAAATTGTCGAAGAATAGCGCCCTTGCGAAAAAGCTTATGGTAAATGAACAACATGCTTAATCCATCGCCGGCCATTCAACGCCATGTGTTCGCCCTGCTTGTCAGTGACGAGCCCGGCATTCTGGCGCGTGTCGTCGGCCTGTTCTCGGGCCGCGGCTATAATATTGAAAGCCTGAGCGTGGCCAGCATCGACCCCGTTAAAAAAGTCGCGCGCATTACCGTCATCGCATCAGGCACGCCGATGATTTTGGAACAGATCGAAGCGCAGCTGCATCGCCTTATTCCGGTTTACAAAGTCATCAACCTCACCCGTCAGGGCGACGTGCTGGAAAAAGAAATGGCCCTGATTAAAGTGGTCTGCGAAGGCGAAAAACGCCAGGAAGCCTTGCGTATTGCCGAGACCATGAAGATCCACGCCGCCGATGCCACGCCGAATTCCTTCATTTTTGAAATCGTCGGCAGCGCCGAAGAAATCAACCGTTTTGTCGCTGTCATGCTGCCTTTGGGTGAAACCGAAGTCGTGCGCGGCGGCTCCATCGGCATCGCCCGCGGCGCCGATATCCTATAAACCCTACCCTCCATCCACGCCTCAACACTCTCAAGGAAAAAACCATGCGCGTTTATTATGATCGTGATGCCGATGTGAACCTCATCAAAGGCAAAAAAGTCTGCGTCGTCGGCTATGGCAGCCAGGGCCACGCGCATGCGCTGAATTTACGCGATAGCGGCGTGAAGGAAGTCGTGATTGCATTGCGCCCGGGTTCAGCCAGCGCTGCGAAGGCTGAAAAAGCCGGCTTCAAGGTGCTCAGCCCAGCGGAAGCCGCCAAACAATGCGACGTGCTCATGATCTTGACCCCCGATGAACTGCAGGGCGATCTGTACCGCGACCACCTTGGCCCCAACATGAAGCCGGGCGCAGCATTGGCCTTCGCCCACGGCCTTAACATCCATTTCAACCTCATTGAACCCCGCGCCGATATCGACGTGTTCATGATCGCGCCCAAAGGCCCCGGCCACACCGTGCGCGGCGAATACCAGAAAGGTGGCGGTGTGCCGTGCCTGGTTGCCGTGCATCAGAACGCCAGCGGCAAGGCGATGGAAATTGCGCTATCGTATGCGTCCGCCATCGGCGGCGGCCGTTCGGGCATCATCGAAACCAGTTTCCGCGAAGAATGCGAAACCGATCTGTTCGGCGAACAGGTAGTACTGTGCGGTGGTCTCACCCAGCTCATTCAGTCAGGCTTCGAGACGCTGGTGGAAGCCGGCTACGCGCCGGAGATGGCTTACTTTGAATGCCTCCACGAAGTGAAGCTGATCGTGGACCTGATCTATGAAGGCGGCATCGCCAACATGCGTTATTCCATCTCCAACACGGCGGAATATGGCGATTACACCCGCGGCCCCCGCATCGTGACGGAAGAGACCAAGAAAGAAATGAAGCGCGTGCTGGATGATATTCAGTCCGGCCGCTTTACCCGCGACTGGATGCTGGAAAACAAGGTTGGCCAGGCCAACTTTAAAGCCATGCGCCGCCGCGCCGCCGAACACCCGATTGAAAAAATCGGCGAAAAACTCCGCGGCATGATGCCGTGGATCGGTAAGAACAAGCTGGTTGATAAAACTCAGAACTGAAACACATGTATGCACCTGCGAAGGCAGGTGCCCATGGGTCAGCAAGCTAGTTATTGAGTACATACCAGCGAAAGCTGGTATCCAGTTTTCTATCCAGAACCAAACTGGATTCCGGCTTACGCCGGAATGTTCATAATGGATGGATAGGCCCCTGCCTGCGCAGGGGCATACCAGAAGTATTATTCCGCCATCTGGTCGGGCGCGATGTGCTGTTCGGCGAGCGCGGCCAGCAGGCCATGCCCCAGCGAATGCGTATCACCGTCGGCTTCCTGTTCGAGGCCGGCGCGCTCAAGGCGCGAGATGATCATGCTGCGCAAAAATTCCAGCGTGCGCGGCAGGCTGAGCTTGGTATTCGATAACGTCGCCGCCATCGCATCAATTTCGGAAGGCATGAAGTAAACGGAATCCGTGGTCTCCGGGTGCATCACGCAGGCAACGATATCGTCGTACACGGCAGCGGCAGCCGGGTTATCGAGAATGCCAACGAACTGCTTCACGCCGTATTTCTTTTCCCATGCAAGCGCCAAACCAAGGCGGCTCATATTTTTGAGCAGGCCAAAGTAGTTATGGATCTGGCGGGACAGCGGGACTTCGCGGCTGGAAGGCCGCGTCAGGCTGTTCATCTGGAAAAGAATATTGCTCATCGCTTATGCCTTTTTCTGAAAATACAGAAAAAAGCCTATCACCCCGGGCTTAACCGGGAATGAATATAGCGGTTAATTTCGTTTAATAATCCCCCAACAACCTCATCCCCGCGAAAGCGGGGATCCAGCTAGAGCCGCGTCTGCGGCGGAGTATTATTGGGGTTATTGCCCAGTCCCCTGGTTTCCCGCTTTCGCGGGAATGAGGTAATGGCTTATTTAGCCGTCAGCTTATACGTGCAGGCCGCGATGCCGATTTTAATCAGACTGGCCGCGATAAACGGCATAAAGCCGACCGCAATGGCCTTATCCATGGGCATTTCCACGCACAGCCACGACAGGCCGCAGGCAAAAATGACCGCATGGCCAATGGTGGCCAGCACGGCGCCGCTGATAAAGCCGGATTTGAACATGGGCTTGACGGCCGCAATCACGCTTGCCGCCAGCACAAAGCCAAATAAATAACCACCGGTGGGGCCCATCATGTAGCCAAGGCCAATGCCCTGCGCCGGGGTTTCGGCAAAAACGGGCAGGCCCGCCGCGCCTTCCGTTAAATAGACGATCACCGCACCCACGCCCGCGCGGGCGCCGAACAGCATGGGAAGCAATACCACCACAAGCGTCTGCATCGTCATCGGCACGGGCCAGAACGGAATTTGCACTTTGGCGGAGAGCCACAGCAGCACCGAGCCGAACAGGGCGAAAGCTAAATCAGTGCCAAGGTCGCGCGCAACGCTGCGATTGTCTTGAAGAACGGGGCTCATGCTCATGTGTCACCTGAAGAAAAAATTATTAAATGCCGCGGCCTAATTTTCCGCAAACAATGCAACAACTCTAAAAGTATTTTCGCCTTTTCGCAATATGCGAGGCGTAAAATACGCCGCTGATTGAGGTGCAAGGCCTGTGCCAGAAGTTAAAATTCCGGCCGGTTTTTGAAAAACCCTTCCGCGTGCCCGAACGCGTTTATTAAATTTGCACTTTTCACCGCCCGCTTAATGCCAATTTTTACCATTCCTCATTCACATCGCACGCGTAATTACGCCAAAGCTTAAAGCGTTGCAGACCAGATTTTACTGGGCTATTGCAGCAGTCATGAAACACATTCTCGCCCCCCTCGCCGTCCTCCTCTTCGTTGCTGCTCCTGCGCTCGCCGACAGCAATATTCCCAACATCACCATCTATGCGCGCCAGCGCGCGGAAGCGGCGCAGGACGTGCCGGTGTCCACCGATTTCGTCTCGCGCGACGAGGTTTCCAAGAATCAGATCCTCGATGCCGCCACGCTCTCGCACAACATCAGCGGCTTCGCGTTCAACGATCCGTTCGGGCGCTACAACCCCTCGCCCGCCATCCGCGGCATGGCACAGCCCGGCATCGGCGAAGAACCCACCGTCGCCATGTTCCAGGACGGCCTCTATATATCCGGGCGCAGCAGCATCGATAGCCTGCTGTTCGATACCGACCACGTGGAAGTCGCCCGCGGCCCCCAGAACGCCCTGTATGGCCACAACGCCTTTAGCGGCGCCATCAATTTCGTCAGCCGCCTGCCCGGCAACGACCCGCATGTAAATTTCGAGCAAACCTTCGCAACTTCCGGGCAAAGCATCACGTCCGGCGGCATCGAAGGCGCGATTGTAAAGAATAAACTGCAGGGCCGCATCGCCGCCATCAATATTGATAAGGATGGTTTCTATAAAGACAGCACCAGTTCCACCGAAATCGGCAAGCAGCAAAGCCAGGGCATCAAGGCCACCCTGCGCGCCGCGCCCGATGACCGTACCGAATTCATCCTGCGCGGCAGCGTGGTGGTGGATGACGATAGCCAGCCCAAAGGCTTTCTGGTCGCCGCCAACTGCGAACCGAATGCAAAGGGCAGCCTTCGCCAGTATTGCGGCACCCTGCCGCATGGCAACGACAACACCATGGCTGCCGATGCCGCCCGTGATTACGGCTTCACCCGTGATGCGTGGCGTCTCTCCGCCGAACTTAACCGCCAGATCGACGATGATATGAAATTCACCGGTCAGTTCGGTTACGCCAGCGAAGAAAACACCTTTATCCGCGATGACGATTATTCCGCCGCGCTCGCGCAGGTCTCCGGCCAGTATAATGACCGCCGCGATTACAACGCCGATTTCCGCATCGCCTCGGATAAAAGCCGCAGCCTGTGGACATGGCTGGCCGGCACATCCTTCTATCGCTTCGAAAACCTGACCCAGCGTCTCGACCAGGCGGTTGTACTGGGTGCGTTGAAACCCGGCGGCGCCCGCGGCGATGCCCAGACCCAGACCTATGCCATCTATGGCTCGGTCGGCCATCCCATCTACTGGGGCGTCGATTTAACCGTGGAAGCGCGCGCCCAGCGTGAAGACAAGCATTTTGAAAGCTCGATTGTGAGTACCACCACCGGCAAAGCGCTTAACTTCAATGATAACTGGTACAGCTTTACCCCCAAAGCCACCCTCTCCAAGCACTTCACGCCGGATTTGATGGGCTATGTGAGCTACGCGATGGGCCAGAAAAGCGGCGGCTTCAACGACCGCGCCAGCATCTTCGACAGCGAACGCCTCTATGCGCCGGAAAAAAACACCACCTATGAAGTCGGCGTGAAATCGGAATGGTGGGATCACCGCGTGCGCGCCAACGCCACGCTGTTTTATGTGGATTGGAAAGACCAGCAGGTCACGCTGTATTCCGCCGCAGGTGTCACCAACAACTTCTACACCGGCAACGCCGCGCGCTCGACAGCCAAAGGCGTGGAAGCCCAGTTTGAAGTCACGCCCATCGATAATCTCGATGTGAAGGTGGATTATAGCTATACCGATACCCGCTTTGACGAATTCAAAGATGGCTCGCTGGCAGGCTTAGCCGGCTTCGGCCCGCTGGGTGATGTGAGCGGTAACTTAGTGCCCCGTTATTCGCCGCATCAGCTGGTTGTGAACACCGATTACGAGCACCCCTTGGATCATAACGCCGGCCTCAACGGCTTTGTCGGCGGCACGCTCAGCTATTCCAGCGCGCAGGCCACGGATAGTTCCAACCTCGCGTGGACAGGCGATGATTTCAAAATCAACCTCCGCACCGGTATCAAATGGAAAGCGATCACCGCTACCCTGTGGGTCAACAACCTGCTGGATGACCGCACCCCACTTACCGGCATCCCCTGGACGGACGCCACCAAAGGCTACAGCCGCGCCTGGCTGGTCATCCCGGATGATGGCCGCGTGGTTGGTATAACCTTGAAGAGCGAGTTTGGGATTTAACTG
>JBEHYA010000093.1:0-7594 GCA_048498415.1 Pseudomonadota bacterium | reverse complement strand
CGTGAACCCGGAATATGGCGCCTTGAGCATCTCGGAAACCGGCCGCGTGGCCTTGAAAGGGGAGCACCCCATCAACTTCCGCCGCGCCAGCGAAGGGGCAAAAGAAAAGCGCCGCCGCGTGCGCGAAGCCCTCAGCGCCACACTGGCCGGCGCCGATGAAGAACTATTGCAGGCGCTGCGCGACCTGCGCCGCAACCTTGCCACCACGCAGGGCGTGCCCGCCTATATTATTTTCCACGACAGCACCCTCCGCGAAATGGCCACCCGCCGCCCCAAAACGCTGGACGACATGCGGGATATCACGGGCGTCGGCGACCGCAAGCTGGCGGCCTACGGCAGCGCGTTTTTGAAGACGATTGCGGGGGAATAGCGAATTTCCGTATGGCGATTTGATTGCTTGCGGCATAGATTTTTTTGCGAACTTCAACAAGGAAAAAGCGAAATGGCATTCCCCAAAATTCTCAACTGCATCTGGTTCGATAAGGGCGAGGCACGGAAGGCCGCCGCGTTTTACGCGCAAATATTTCCCAACAGCCATGTGGGCAAAACGTTGATGGCGCCCAGCGATTTTCCATCAGGCAAAGAGGGCGATGAGCTCACGGTTGAATTCACCGTGCTTGGCATGCCGTTCATCGGTCTTAATGGCGGCCCGGCGTTCAAACCCAATGAAGCGGTGAGCTTTCAGATCACGACCGAAGACCAGGCCGAGACCGATAAATACTGGAACGCGATCATCGACAATGGCGGTCGCGCCAGCCAATGCGGCTGGTGCCAGGATAAATGGGGCTTTTTCTGGCAAATCAGCCCACGCCAGCTGTTAGAGGGCATGGCCGACCCAAACCCCGCTACAGCGAAGCGCGTGATGCAGGCGATGATGGAAATGGGAAAGATTGATATCGCGAAGATTGTAGCGGCGCGGCGGGGATATTCGACGACGATATTATCGGACATATAAAATCCTTTATAATGAATTGGCTTAATCTATCATAATTATTTTAGAAGGGAACAATTAGACCAAATATGAGCCATATTGATAATGGCCAATGTGTCCGGTCTTCTATCCGTTTAAAAGGTTACCAACAGATCTTATGGCCCTTACTATTCTTTCAAAGCGGGAGGGGGTTTTCGGATTTTCGACGCGATCAAAACCTTTTGCAATAGACCCGGTTGTATCGGCGGTTTGTTGCGGCGGGATACCCGCCGAAAAGGCCTCGAGCGCCACCGTGATTGGTAAAAGTTCTTCTATCACACGGAAAAACACGGCTCTGTCGAGTGCAGAAAGGTTTTCTTTGTTCAGTATACTAGAGACCTCCCGTGCCGTTGAAACTTCTGTGATGAACATTTTAAGCGCTTTTTCTTGTGCAGCCTTCGCTTCCTGTATTTCAATTGATGGATTAGAAAGCTGGATATCTCGTAAGACGATGAAGGCAGCGACTGCTTCTGTAAACGATTCATCCTTAACGATTTGATCGGGCGTTTTGAATGCCGCCATGCGATCCGTGCGTATGTGCATCGTTCCATCTGCTTCGAAAATGGATATGAACTTGAGACCGTTGAGTGGTTTAATGCTGTATCTAGGCAGAACAGAATAGCCTGCTTTTCGGATCTTATCTGAAAGGATCTTTGAGCGACTATTGCCTTCCCCGTACAGATTTTCAAAATACTCCTTGAGCCGCATGAAGTTAGTCACATCACCTGCGGCAATATAAAGATCTGCGATTTTCATTACTGGAATATCAGCGAGTATCGCTACCTGCTTTTTTTCCGATTCATCTTTTTTCGTAATTTCCTCGAAATAAACGTGCTCCATCATGTTGCCGCAAAGATTGGCCAGCATCATGTCGCCGATGTCTTTAAAAGCTAACCTCTTTCTATCAGAAATAGGAAAAAGCAAGACGTCTGGATGAAAGCCGAACTCATGTTCGTAATGTGTCAGAGCGTCTGTTTCATGCTCATTGCTTTCAGCTAGGCTTTTCATCTGATCATAGAGGTTCATCATTCCATCCTTGAACCCCTCATAAATTTGGGTCAGATCACTATCGTTTTTTCCACGCACGTATAGAAAGTTGGCGGCATGGCTAAGGCCATGGGTTACCAGCGTTGCAGCCGCCCGATAATAATCAATGGTATTCGCGGCAGATGGCCCGCCGTTGACCAGTGTCAACGCCGCAGCCCAATCAGACCAGCCTTTTGCCTTGAGAAAGCGCAGCCCGTATATCTTGCCTAAAGCCAAGTTGTGAATGCTATCAATCTCGGCCCGCATTCTATCTTGCGCTGAAATGATGAAGTTTTGTGGTATGCGCAATTGGTTTTGTAAGCCAGCTATAACATTCGCTGCCGTGGGATAAGAACGATCATCATTCGAGGTATAATGGTAAGGCCCAAATGCAAGGCTTTCGTATCGCTCCGAGAGGCTGTCTTTTATATAATCTTTCAATTTTGTATAGGTTTTATTGGCTGTAAGAATCCAAAAATCTGGTTCCGAAGATTCATCGCTAACAGGCGATGAATCAAAAACCATCGGTTTTAGTTTATTGGAAACAATAATTTTTAAATCCGGCATGTCAGCTGACATGACCCCATTGCCTTGGGGTGTGCCACGGCTAACATTTATTACAACCAGTTCAAGATCAGGATATGAGGTTACCTTTTGTGCGAAGGTTTCTTCGGTGCGTTGCGGATCGCGCTTAAACTGAGCCCGGTTTTTGATCTGCAAAAGTTCGTCATATAAAAATAAAAACTCTTTCTTATGATCGCTGTTCCATAATTCTGCGAGTATGGAAAGGGCTTTCTCATCCGATAAATATCGCAAATCATCCCGAAAGGCTTCGAACAAGGGATGGTCTTTGAAGAAATTATATATCTCCTGCTTTTCTTTTACATAATCATTATCGCTTAAGCGCGAAGAAAACTCTTGGGCATAATCTTCGGCGTTATAAGTATAGGTCTCAAACTGCAAGCCCATGCCAGAGCCGACCAGTGCCATGAAAACACTTCGTTCGGGTCCGCTAAGTTGTTGGCAGCTGCCGTAGATTAAATCATATGCCTGCTTTCTTGCGGCAAAGCGACTTTCTGCCGGCGCCGATCGATTGATAATTTCTTGCGTGTGCAAATCATACTTATAGGCATTCAGTAAACTTGTTATCGAAGGCAGATCGCCTTTGCGCAATAAGCTGATCAACGCATCAGATAAAGTGCGATTGGCTATGAGAGGCTGCAGGGCCTCTGACCAGGCTGATTGGTTGCGTGACATATTTTTTCCAATAAGGATTAAATTTTGTTTTTAAAAATATAAATGTGGGTTGCCACATATTGATAAAACAAAGCCCGCCCTGATTTACAGGGAGGATTATAGTTAAAATGCTTGCATTGCGATTTAGTGGGGTTTTTAAGACCTTATATTCGTCTGAAACACGCCTGAGAGCCCAGCGACCAGTTTCATAACGTGATGGCGTCCCGTACGGGAGTCGAACCCGTGTTACAGCCTTGAGAGGGCCGTGTCCTAGGCCTCTAGACGAACGGGACTAAAGGCGGCGGCGACCTTACTGGATATGGGCGCCAAAATCTAGTAAGCAGGATAGGCTTGTAAACACAATAACTTCGCCATCGCTTTCCTTTCATGAACTTCGCCAAAGCCATTTTAACCGTCAGCAGCATGACCGTGCTGAGCCGCATTACCGGGTTTATCCGCGATACGCTGGCGGCGAATATTCTGGGCGCGGGCGCGATCTCGGATGCGTTCTTTGTGGCGCTGCGTTTGCCCAATTTATTCCGCTCGCTGTTTGCGGAAGGCGCGTTCAGCTCGGCCTTCGTGCCGCAATATGCGAAAGCACGGCAGGAAGGCGGAGAGAGCGAGGCGCGGCGTTTTGCTGGCGAGGCGCTGGCGTTTTTATCGGCGGTGCTGATACCATTCACGATTGCGATGATCGTCTTCATGCCGCAAGCCATGCACGTGCTGGCGCCGGGTTTTGAAGACCGGCCGGATGTGTATGATTTAGCCGTGCGCTATGCGCAGATTACGTTTCCCTATTTATTTCTCGTCTCGGGCGTGGCGTTGCTGACGGGCGTTTTGAATTCCAACAAGCGCTTTGCGCCGGGCGCGGCGGCGCCGATTGCCTTTAATATCATCATGATCATCGCGCTGGTGATCAGTAAGCCCTTTGGGCTGGAGCCCGGCTGGGCGATGGCGGTGGGCGCGACGTTATCGGGCGTGGTGCAATGGGCGTGGATGTGGGCGCACTGTAAAAAGCTGGGCATTGATCCGCCGCTGATGCCGCCGCGCTTATCCCCGCGGGTCAAAATGTTGTTCAAGCAGCTAGGGCCGGGCGCTTTAGGGGCGGGGGCGGCGCAGATTAATCTCGCGCTCTCCACCATTCTGGCTTCGCTGCTGCCTACGGGTTCAGTTTCTTATCTGTTTTATGCCGACCGCTTGAACCAGCTGCCGCTGGGTGTGATTGGTATCGCGATTTCCAGCACGCTGCTGCCGCTTTTATCGGCACGTGTGCAGGCGAATGATGATAACGGCGTGCGGCACTACACCACGCGGGCGCTGGAATTTGGTCTGATTTTGGGCCTGCCCGCGGCGCTGGGCCTCTCGATTTCGGCCGAACCCATCATCCAGGTTCTATTCCAGCATGGCGCGTTTACGGCGGAAGCCACGCGTAACACGGCGGCGGCGCTGGCGGCTTATGCGCTGGGTGTATTGCCATTTATTCTCATCAAGGTCTTAAGCTCGCTGTTCTTTGCGCATCACGATACCAAGACGCCGGTAAAAATCGCCATTCTGGCGGTCGCCTGCAATGTGGGCTTTGCGCTGCTGCTGTTGAAGCCCATGGGGCATATCGGCATTGCGCTGGCAACATCGATCGCCACATGGATCAACTTCATTTGCCTGTTCGTGATGCTGCGCAAGAAAAACATGCTGCATGCTACAAAGGAACTGCTGAGCAAAATCGCGCGCATTATCGTCTCGGCTGTTGCGATGGCGGTGCCGCTTATCTTCCTGCAGGGCTGGATGATGGCGCGTTTAGCCGCAACCTCGAAATGGGGGGAAGTGGCGTATTTAGGCGGTTATTTGCTTCTCGCGCTTGTTCTTTATATGGTGGCGCTATGGGTCACGCGGGCGATAACAAAACGCGAGATCGACGCTTTTATGACGAAACAGGATTAAGACGTGACGAAACGCATTTTCTCCGGCATGCAGACGACCGGCCAGCTGCACCTTGGCAATTACCTTGGCGCGCTTCGCAACTGGGTGAAGCTGCAACATGATTATGAATGCTATTACTGCGCCGTGGATTTACATGCGCTCACTGTGCCGCAGGACCCGAAAACGCTTGCCGCCAACACGCGCGAAGTCATCGCTGCGTATTTTGCCGCCGGCATTGACCCCAATATCTGCGCCGTCTTCCCGCAAAGCGCGGTGCCGGAGCATACGTATCTGAACTGGCTGCTGGCCGTGCAAACGCCGCTGGGCTGGCTGAACCGCATGACGCAGTTCAAGGAAAAAGCCAACAAGAACCGCGATCTGGAAAACCTTGGCCTGTATGCCTACCCGGTGCTGATGGCTGCCGATATTCTTTTATATAAGGCAACCCACGTGCCGGTGGGCGAAGACCAGAAGCAGCACTTAGAACTCGCGCGCGACGTAGCCGGCGCCTTCAACCGCCATTACGGCGTAGAATTCTTCCCGCTGCCCGAGCCGATGATTTTGGGCGAAGCGACCCGTGTCATGAGCCTTCGCGATGGCACCAAGAAAATGAGCAAGTCGGATGAAAGCGATTATTCGCGCATTAATCTGACCGATGATGCGGATACGATTGCGCTCAAGATCCGTAAAGCGAAGACTGATCCGCTGCCGTTCCCCAGCGATATGAAGGAACTGGCCACGCGGCCCGAGGCCGATAATTTATTGACGATTTACGCCGCGCTGGAAGACCGCAAGAAAGAAGAGATTTTGCAGGAATATGCCGGCAAGCCGTTCAGTGATTTCAAAAAAGCGCTGATTGATGTGGCGGTCGCCAAGCTATCGCCGATCACGCAGCGCATGGCGGGCTATATGAAAGACCCGGCGGAAATCGACCGTCTAATTGCGAAGTCGGTGGATCGTGCGCACAAACTTGTGGCGCCAAATCTGGCCGAAGTGAAGAAGATTGTCGGCTTGTGGCAGGCCGGCGTTTTTTAATCGGCTAATGTAATAACCGATAACAACGTGCCGTGACCGGTGTCGCCCCGCAGCGTGCGGCGGCGGTAGCTGAAGAATGTCGCTTCATCGGCGAAGGTATCAAAACCCAGATTATGCACGTTCTCCAGCCCCGCCTGCAGCAGGCGGTGGCGGATATAGCCGGGCAGATCGAACATGAAATGCTGGGCGCGCAGGGCTTCTTTGAAAAACGCGCGGTTGCCTTCATCCTGCTGTAAAAACGGCGCGGGGAATTCGGGGCCGACTTCATAGGAGGCCTGCTGAATGCACGCGCCGATGACGGCATGGATGTTTTCGGCGCGCCCACCCAGTTGTTCCATGGCATCCACGGTGTTTTCCAATACGCCATCCACGGCGCCGCGCCAGCCGGCATGGGCGGCGCCGATCACTTTGGCTTCGGGATCATAAAACAAAATCGGCCCACAATCGGCGGTGGCAATGGCAAGGGCCATGCCCTTCTGCTTGGTGACCATCGCATCCGCCTTGGGCCGGTCGGTGACGGGCCATGGGGCCGTGACGGGCACGACTTTGGATGAATGGATTTGGTAGCAGGTCAATAAATGGCTATACGGCACGCCCACGCTGGCGGCAATGCGCGAACGGTTTTCATGCACCTTGTTCACGTCATCACCGGAGCCAATGCCGCAATTGAGCGATTCAAAAATGCCGTCGCTCACGCCGCCCACACGCGTGAAGAACCCGTAGCGGATGCCGGGGAACGAAAACGCATCGTGGGTGAGAACGGGCAGGGTCATTTAAACGGTTCGGGCGTTTTGCAGGCGGGGTGGGTCACACACAATACTTTAAACAGCTCGCCCATAGCATCAAGCCCGGTGAGCCGCGCCGCGCCACTTTCAAGATCTTTGGCCTGTTCCGGCGTGGCGTTTGTTTTGAGTTTGGCCAGACGCAACTCAATGCCAAGCCCCGTTAAAAATTCGCGCTGGGTGAGCAGGGGATAGCTGATGAGTTTTTCGGTCTCTGCCGCGCGTGCCAACGCCCCAAAATCTACATGCGCCGTGATATCGCATTCGCCCGGCGTTTCCAGCGGCGAGACATAGGCGTGGTTCTTCATGGCCTGCACGGTATCGGGCTTATCAGCGTTCGCGTAGCCGTAATCAATAATGAGGGCTGCGCCTTTGTGCTTGGCGAGGTGTTTGGCGAAATCAGCCATCCAGTTGGTAATGGCAGGGGCTTCCTCGCGCACGTCACCCCTCCCTTCGGGAGGGGCCGGGGGGAGGGAAGCTTTCATGAACGGTAAATGATTTTTTTGAAATCGGCCCTCCCCTTTATCCCCTCCCGAAGGGAGGGGAATGGGATTATGCTTGAACCATGCCTAAAATCACCATCAACGGCGAAAGCCGCGAGATTGAAAATCTCTCCATCGAAGCCGTG
>JBEHYA010000092.1:0-7631 GCA_048498415.1 Pseudomonadota bacterium | reverse complement strand
TGGATTGCTTCGCTGCGCGCGCAATGACGAATGAGCCAAGTGGCACTGTGACCGCAGTGATTTATGCAGATCCAGCCGCACAAAAGAAAAGGGGCGGTCCGAAGACCGCCCCTAAACTTTAACAGCTTACGTTCAGATTAGAACGCAACGCGGTTCGACAGGATCACAACATGACCGTCGGTGTCGCCGACACCGGCCGGACGGTTTTGATCGAAGAACACGGCATCGATGCTGGTGGTCATGCCATCAAACAGCGAGTAGCCGGCACCGATACCCCAAGCGGAGTAATCGCTGACGTAGTTCTGGAAAGCAGCCGGAACCGGACCAGCCGTGTTCGTAGCAGCCAGGGTGCTGCCGCCGAAACCGCTGTTGTTGTAACCGGCGCCACGCAGGTAGCTACCCGCAATGCTCGCACGGTCAAACTTGTAGCCCAGACCAACGTTCCAGACGTACTGGTCGTTGTTCTGCGCACCGGTCGTGTTGTAGCTGCCCGCGTCGGTGTAACCACCGCCGAGGGTGAAGCCAGCGTAACCCAACTGCGCACCCAGTTCCCAGCTGGTGAAGCTGCGGGAAGACTGGCTGCCAGCGGCCGTCAGGCCCGGAGCAGCGAGGTTGGAGCCGTCGGCGGTGTTCACAACGAAGCCAGCGAGAGCGCTAACCTTGTCCATGAACTTGCCTTCGTAGCGACCACCGATCTTCACGAGATCCTTGTAGTTGCTGGCGGCTTTGCCGGCGTTGAAGAAGTTAACCGACTGACCTTGGTCGTAGAAGTTCGGAGCATAGCTCACACCAGCCTGGAAGCTGTGGCCTTGCCAACCGAATTTCGGGGTCAGGTAGCTGACCTTGGTCGAGTTTTCATCATCATCGATGAACGACGGGGCAATGGCGAATACCGAGGTCGCATCAACGAATTCGGTGTAGTAGCCATCAACCTGAGCGCCGAAGTCATAGGTCATCGGGGTTTCGACGGCGAAATCGCTGACGCCGTGTTCGTCACCCGCGCGGACCTGGCCCCACACGCCATTCACATAGCCGTAAGCCTGGTGGAAGCGCACCGAGTTGCCACCCTGGACGCTGCCGCCCGTGGTAGCGTTGGTGTAGTCAGCGCCGTTCCAGAGATTGGCAACCGCGCCGTATTCGACGCCGCTGTTGGTCTTGGCCTTGGCTTCAACTTCCAACTGGAATTCGTTTTCGAAATCCACGTGGCGACGGGCAACGCCCGGACCAGCGGACAGGCTCTGGCCAAAGAAGCCAGCGCGGAAATCGTTATAGCCGCCAACGGTGACTTCGATGTCCGCCTGCGCAGCGCCGGCGAACAGTGCCGCACCGGCAAGAGCCGTCGTAGCAAGCAAGAGTTTACGCATGTCATTCCCCCAAAAGGTGGTAGAGAGTTTCAAAAAGAGACGAGGGCATGAGAAAACCCTGTCGATGGGTCAGAATGTTGTCCAAGACACATGCCCAATCAAGCTTAAACTAGCGCCCAAAAAATGCTTATCCCCGACCTGTGGCACAAAGACCACAGAAATTAACACATACGGCAACGCTATATTTTACGGGGGTTTCTGCCAAATCTGCGTTGTTGTATGCCCCGGCGAAAGCCGGGGCCCATATTTCCGCAACCGGTATGCTGCACAATGGGCCCCGGCTTTCGCCGGGGCATACATAATAGTAGACGCGCGAACCATCCTCCTAAAATTGCCATTTTGGCATTCATACTATAATAGTGTTCGCCCCACCCCAGACCCGAACCCCTAAACCCGAGCCGCCGGTTCCCGCTTCATGAAATTAACGTCGCTTAGCTATCTCGCCCTGCTCGCCTTCACGCTGGCCTTGTCGGCCTGCGGCGATACCGTCGAGCGCAAGGACGATTACGAAACCGACCCCTCGCGCCGCTCGCGCTACGAAAACGGCAGCGTGGCGTCTGACCATGGCGGCTTCAAGCTGTTCGGCGACCGCGACGACAATGCGGAAAAAAATAACAATACCGGCATCGGCGTGAACGCCTTCCTGTGGCGCGCCAGCCTCGACACCTTATCCTTCATGCCGATTGCCAGCGCCGATCCCTTCGGCGGCACCATCATCACCGACTGGTATTCGCCGCCCTCCTCGCCTTCCGAACGCATGAAGCTGAATGTCTTTATTTTAGGCCGCGAACTGCGGGCCGATGGCATCCGCGTGAATGTCTTCCGCCAGCAGCGCGATCAGGCCGGCAACTGGGTGGATGCGCCCACCAACGTAGCCACCGCCGGCAGCGTGGAAGACGGCATTTTAACCCGCGCCCGCCAGATGCGCGTCAAACAGATCGAGACGGAAGCGGCGCGCTAGGCGTTGCAGCTTCAGGGCGCGCGGGCGCGCCCGCGGCATCCGCGCCGTAAAAGCGCGCATACAGCGCATCCACAATCGCCGCATCGCTTTTAGCGTCAAAGCCCGTCAGATGGGTTCGTGCATATTGGCTGGCTGGCCTTTCCACATCCGCGTTGCTGACGCGCGCGATGTTGGGGAAATAGCCCGGCGTTTTGCCGAAGCGCGCGCACAGCGCCGCGGCTTTGATAAATGAAATGCTGCGCGTCAGAATGCCGGGAATGGCGATGACCACCTGCCCCACCGTGGCCGCCGGCATGCCATGCGCCCCCAGCTGCCGCACATACGGGATTTTGGCGATGGTATTTTCGGGCGACGAGTTAAGGATCAGCGGGGTTTTTGTCAAAACACGATCCCTGTACGTTTGGGAAGGCAGACCCAGCGCCGCAGCGACTTTTTTCGCATCTTCCGCAAACGTTGCGGGGTCGCTCAGCAACAGCGGGGCAAACGGTATGCCGATTTTTTTCATATAATGCGCCGGCGTCATGCCAAAAAAATCGCTTTGGCCGGCAATATACTGATGTAGCGTCGCGGGCAGCATATCGAAAAGACGCTTGTTGGGTGCAAAGTGATTTATAAAGAAAGCCAGCGTGCATGGCGCCTGCGTGATTTCGCGGATGACGGCGGCATGGCCGCGGATATTGCTCTCCCACCGCTCGAAGCTGTTGCTGACATGCCCGGTCCGGATGCACACATGCGCAAGCTTGCCCAGATCGATCGGCGCATCGTCATCCGCCTGCAGGCGGCCATGCAGGGCCAGAATACCGGCGAAAAACGCGTGGGCTTTTTCAGCGCCGTCGGCATGGGCGGCAAAGCATTTTTCGCGCACCTGCGCGGTCAACGCGGCATGATAGGGATTGGGGCGCGGGCCGGTTTCGCCGCGGGCCTTGCGGGCGGCTACGCGCGCAGCCGCTTCCCTCATCAGCGCAATGCGGTCGTTAGCGGGCATCGGGCGCATCCGCGGCAAGGGGGCTGACCGGCACGCGCGGGCGGCCGGGCGGCAAAACATTCGCGAACAATTGCGCATAGAGCCGGCTGATCAATTCGGCCTTCGGCGCGCTGGCGTGCTGCGGCAAATGCGCGCGGGCCAGGCCGGCGGCTTCAAAGATCATTTCATCCGTGGGTGCCGTCGCCAGGCTGGCCAGCGTGCGCGGATTGCCGAAATGCCTGGCCAGCGTAATCGCCTTGATGAAATCCACGGTGCGCGTGAAGACGGGCAACGCGCCTTCCACAATTTCCGCCGTCGTGGCGCCCGGCGTATAGAGCTTGCCCAGCTGAACGATATAGGGAAGTTTTTCAGCAACAGTCGCGACGGCAAATGTCATCAGCAGCGGCCGCGCGCGAAAAATGCGCGTAATGAACGCTTCTTTATCCAGCCCGAACAGCGCGGCCAGCGCGTTGGTTTTTTCTTCGAGCGTGCCGGGACGGTAATTGAGAATTTGCGGATGCACGGCAGCGATATCGCGCATATAATTTTGCACGCCAATTCCAAACACATGGCTTTGACCGATGATATTTTCACGCAGCGTTTCGGGCAGCGTGTGCATGAGATAATGGCTGCGCACGATATAATGGCTGAAAAAATCGCCGACGGAGACGTCTTCGCCCAAAAACCCCGCCACCACATCGGCATTCGCCGCGATATTGCGTTCATACCGCGCCAGGTCGCTGATCATGCGCGGCGTGACTATATATATTTTGACAAACGCTTCCATGCTCTCCGGCTGCTCGCCCGCCAACCCTAAGCGCTGGCGCAATTCCCGCAGCTGCGCATAATCCGCGGCCGCCTGCACCGCGCCATCCGCCACATCCGCATAGTGTTTGGCACGAATGTCTTCAATCAACGCATCGCGTACGGGATTTGAGCGGGCCACGGCCGCCATGCCGGTACGGCCCGCGGCGCGGGCGGCGGCTTGGCGGAAAAGATCTTTATCGTACCTGTTCATACGTGCGGCTGGGGCCGTTCGGGCTTCGGCAAAACGGTGGCGCCCCGTTGGGGGGCGCTGAAATAGCGCTGATAATAACCTTCCACCACGTCGCCATCAAATACGTCGCCCTGCAGGGCGGCATGCGCGGCAATCTCCGCGCGCAGTTCTTTGGTATGGCGAAAGCTGCGGCTCAGGCTCCAGTTATGTTTCAGGCCCAGTTTTTTATAGACCGCGACGACCATCAAAATCGGGGCATCGTGGCGCAATAATTCCGGCGTGCGCTTGATGC
The DNA here is from genome assembly GCA_048498415.1 of Pseudomonadota bacterium. Classification (GTDB taxonomy): domain Bacteria; phylum Pseudomonadota; class Alphaproteobacteria; order UBA9219; family RGZA01; genus JBEHYA01. The sequence goes on along the minus strand of JBEHYA010000092.1, from coordinate 3,053 downwards.
CGCGGGCGAAATCGCATGTGGCGCCGTTCGCCGCCAGCACCGCGGCAATATAAGGCAGGCGCGCGCCAAGTTTATCGGGATCAAGGTTCACCAGCTCCGGGCATTTCGATGCCACTTCGCTCAGGAAAACGTTCGCGCGCATGCCTAGCACATCGGCAATCGTCTGCGCTTTCTGCCGGATGGCCTGGTGCATCTCGTGGGTGCGGTGCACGTTCATAATGCCGCGCCCTTTTTCGTTGCCGGGGCGCGGGGGCACGGCGTTGAACGCGCCGTCATAGAGTTCATCGATCACACGCGAAAGCGTATAGCCGCGGCTGCGCCGGCCCGGAATACGCGGGCCAAGGCACTCCTGAAATTTATTCATCGGCAGAGCCAGAAGACCCGCCAGATCCAGCTTGTCGCCATAGCCAAAAAATTTATACAAGCAGCAGGCCTTCAGGCGTTGCACGCTCGCCTTGCCAAGCTTGAGCTCGGCATTCGCGGTAATTTCACTCAACGGGCGATTGTCGCCGCACAGCTCCGCCAGCCGCTTGATCACGGCAAGGCGCTGGGCCAGTGCTTCGGCTTCACTTAAAGCGGGTGCGGGGGCGCTGGGAATATATTCCAACATGGCTTTAAAAATGACTGTCCTGAAATCCGGCCTTTAGCCTACGCCGGTCGTTTGAAACCAAAAAGCGGCAAAAAGGCTAAAAAGCCCAGAAAAAACGTCGTTAAGGTTTAGCCGGCCTTGAGCCCGGCCAATAACCACGCTAGTTTCCCTCTCCTTATCTATTCAACCCAGCTGGCCCCTATGCCCCGTTATTCCGTAACCGAGACCGAAAAAAAATGGCAGAAGCTGTGGGAAGACAAGCAGTCTTTCCGCGCGGAGGCTGACGCATCCCGCAAAAAATATTACGTGCTCTCCATGTTCCCGTACCCGTCGGGCCGCATCCATATGGGCCATGTGCGGAACTATACGCTTGGCGACGTCGTCGCGCGTTTAAAGCGCGCGCAGGGCTTCAACGTGCTGCACCCCATGGGCTGGGATGCGTTTGGCCTGCCCGCCGAAAACGCCGCGCGCGACCGCGGCATCCACCCCGCCACCTGGACCTACGACAACATCAAAGCCATGCGCGCGGAACTGAAGCGCATGGGCCTGTCATTGGACTGGAGCCGCGAATTCGCGACCTGCGATGCCACCTATTACAAGCACCAGCAGAAGCTGTTCATTGATTTCTTCAAGAAAGGCCTCGCCTACCGCAAGGAAGCCTATGTGAACTGGGATCCGGTCGACAACACCGTGCTGGCCAACGAACAGGTGATCGATGGCCGCGGCTGGCGTTCCGGCGCGCTCGTTGAAAAGCGCCTGCTCGCGCAATGGAATTTCCGCATCACCGATTACGCGGAAGAATTATTGCAGGCCATTCAAACCCTCGACCGCTGGCCGGAAAAAGTCCGCCTCATGCAGGAAAACTGGATCGGCAAGAGCGAAGGCGCGAAGGTGTTTTTCAAGCTCGCTCCGGGTGCCGTCATGCCGGCGAAGGCCGGCATCCACGACAGGCCACATGACCAAAATCCGCCTGTTGGGCAGAACGTGGATCCCGGCCTTCGCCGGGATGACAATACGATAGAGATTTTCACCACGCGCCCCGATACATTATTTGGCGCTTCCTTCCTCGCCCTCTCCGCCAACCACCCGCTCGCGAAAGAATGGGCGAAGAATAATCCCGCCATGCAGGAGTTCATCGCCGAATGCAACCGCACCGGCACCAGCCAAGTCGCGATTGAAGCGGGCGAAAAGAAAGGTTTCAAAACGCCGTTCAGCGTCGAGCATCCGCTGGTTCCCGGCAAAACGCTGCCTGTGTATCTCGCCAATTTCGTGCTCATGGAATACGGCGCCGGCGCCATTTTCGGCTGCCCCGCGCATGATGCGCGGGATTTAGAATTCGCGCGCAAATACAACCTGCCCGTTATTCCCGTCGTGCTGCCATCCGATGCCGACGCCGCCACCTTTAAAATCGGCGACGAACCCTATGTGGGCCCGGGCAAGCTGTACAATTCCGAATTCCTCAACGGCCTTGATATTGAAGCCGGCAAAAAAGCCGTTATCGCCAAGCTGAAAGCGATGGGTGTGGGTGAAGGCGTCACGCAATATCGCCTGCGCGACTGGGGCATCTCGCGCCAGCGCTACTGGGGCTGCCCCATTCCCGTCATTCACTGCAAAGCCTGCGGCATCGTGCCGGTGCCTGAAAAAGATTTGCCGGTGAAATTGCCGGAAGATGTCGATTTCAAAAAACCCGGCAATCCGCTCGATAACCATCCCACCTGGAAGCATGTAAAGTGCCCCAAATGCAGCGCCGAAGCTGTGCGTGAGACCGATACCTGCGATACTTTCGTCGATAGCTCCTGGTACTTCGCGCGCTATTGCAGCGCTGATGCCACCGACACGCCCGTGCGCCGCAAGGAAGTCGATTACTGGCTGCCCGCCGATCAATATGTGGGCGGCGTGGAACATGCCATTCTGCATCTCCTCTATTCGCGCTTCTTCACCCGCGGCATGAAAGCCTGCGGCTATGTGGGCATTGATGAACCCTTCACCGGCCTGTTCACGCAAGGCATGGTCATCCACGAAAGCTACAAGGATCACGAGGGCAAATGGCTGTACCCCGAAGAAGTGATCAAGAAAGATGGCGGCGCCGCCGGGGCACAGCGCGCCGCAGCCCGCATGCGTCACCGGCCCGAGACACGGCGTGCCGTGCGCGACCATGACGCAGACGTTACCGGCGCGCTTGCACTCCACACATACGCTGTGCGCGGACACCGCGGGCCGCCGGCCGTTCAGGTACACGGCGCCGGGCTGGTGACGCTGGCGCTGCAGAGCTGGCGCAACGCCACGGGCGAGGTGTCCATGCTGCAGCCGCTCACGCCGGCCGACCTGTGGAGCGGCGTCGCCTTTTCCACCGAAGCCGTGCGCGACGTGCTGGAGAACGCGCCGGCAACCCTGCCCGCCGGCACCAGCCACGTCGTGGTGCGCAACGGCGGCATCCGCCTGCCGCCGGGGCTGCGGGCGCTGC
>JBEHYA010000091.1:0-7788 GCA_048498415.1 Pseudomonadota bacterium | reverse complement strand
ATCCGCCTCGTCGACTGGGCCGACGAGGAAGGCGCAACCGGGAACAGCGCGGATGCTGCCCGCCGCAGGGCTGCGCGCCATGGCGTAATAACTGCCCATATGCGCCTGATGGTTCCAGTAACGCCGGCGCGCCGTCCAGTCTTCGGCGAGAATGCCGGCAAAAGAACCCGCGCGGTTCCATGAGCCGCCCAAACGAATATCCGGCATGAACTGGGTGATGGCATAAAGCGGCAGCGGCTCGCTGGCGGTATCCAGCGGTTCGCCAAATTCCGCCAGCATGCGGAGCGTGGGGTGCATGCGCAAACTATTTCCCACACCGGCGCGAATGCCCGAGCGCTGCAGCAGCGCCGGCGTATGAATGGCGCCCGCCGCGCAGAACACGTGTTTGGGTTTGATGCACAGAAAATGAATGCGGCCATCGGCGCCGGTGGCCAGCGCCCGCACCGATGTGATTTTGTCGTTCTTGAGAACAAGTTTCAGCACCCGCGCGCCCGCAATCAAACGCATGCCTTTTTGCAGCGCGGCGGCAATGCAGGTGGCGGTCATGGATTGTTTGGCGCCATTTTCCTGCGCGCGCGTTAAAGGCTTCACGGCCCATTTAAGTTTTTCGGCGCCTTCCCGCATCACTTCGGAGGCGCGGCTGAGCGGGCCATTGGGGAGGCTGGCATTCACGCGCTTTTCGGCCTGTTCGTAATAGGGGCGCAGCACATCCGCATTAAAGTCGCTGATGCGGTAGGTTTTTTCCCACGCGTTCAATAGTTCATCCGGCGCGCGCTGCATGACGGCGCTGTTGATCTCCGTGCCGCCGCCCACACACCGGCCTTCCACATAGGAAACCGGAATTTTGCCGAGCCCCGCGGTGAGCCCGCCGCCGCGCCACATTTTCTGCATGAGCGCGGCCATGGTGGCGGGCGCATCGCTTTGCGGAATATAGGGGCCTTCTTCCAAAAGCAGCACATCGCGGCCTGCATTCACCAGCGCTTCCGCCGTGGTGGCGCCGCCCGCACCCGAGCCAATCACCAGCACGTCGCAATTCACTTCGGCATCCATGCCCATGCGGTAGGACAGTGTCATGGGGCGCGCTCCGCGATATAGACAAGCGTGAGGGTGCCCAGCGTGCGAATAAGCGCACGGAAAGGAAAACCGAAATTCGCCCAGCGGCGCAGCGCGGTCTCCAGCCCCATGATGGGCATGGCCGCCGTGAGCCACAGCCAGAACAGGGCCGATAATACAATTAGGCCAAAGCGAATATGCAATGGCGCCAGCGCGATTTCATTTGAAATAAAGCGGCGGATTTCCGCCATGACACGCGCATCCACTTCAACCGGCAGCGTGCGTTCGAGAAATTCGGATTTTACCGGCACGTTCATTTACGCCGCCTTCGAAAGCGCCTTGAGAATTTTCAGCGCCTTTTGCTTCACCGGGCTGCGGTGGATGGAAGCACCGTGCTGATAATCGTGCTGCGCATGTTCGGCGATGAACCAGTCATAGGCTTCCGCCATCATCTCGCGGTTGCTGTATTTCGGTTTCCAGCCCAGCGCCGCGGTGACGGGGGCAGAGTCAAAATAATACGGGCGGTGGTAGGTGAGATAATGCCACGGGCTGAGCGGCGAGAGGCCGAGCACATCGAGAATTCTCAAGGCGGCGATGGTGGGCGCCACGGGCAGGCTGCGCACTTGGCTTTTAGAACCCGCGCGCTGAATGAGCCATGTCAAATCCTCGCGCAGCGTACCGTAGCGGTCGGTGCCGACATTGTATTGCCCCGGCTTCTGCTGGATAGCTGCCTGAATGCTGACTTCCGCGATATCGTCGGCATGCACGAATTGAAATAAATGATCGCCGCTGCCAATCACATAGATATGCGCATTATCATGGATCCATTCAAACAGGATTTCAAAAATGCCAAGCCGCGTCTTGCCAATCACGGTGCGCGGGCGGATGCAGGCGGTTTTTAAAGCGCCGCGCGCGTTATATTGCCAGACCAGATCATCCGCATGCTTTTTGGAAAGCCCGTAGCTTTCCACCGGCTTTAAAGGCGTCGCGTTGGTAATGGGCATCGCATGCGCCGCGCCGAAAATGGCGCTGGACGACATGTGGGAGAAAAATTTGACGCCGGCTTTCACCGCAGCATTCAGCGCAATGCCGGTGCCGCCCGCATTCACCTGTTCATAACGCGTATCGGCCTTGCTGAGCGGCACCAGCGCCACATTGTGGTGCACATAATCAACGCCCTGCATGGCGCGCTGCACGCCGGCTTCATCGAGAATATCGCATGCGATGAATTCGGCATTTGCCGGCAGGTCATCGCTTTTCCACACATCCAGCACGCGCACGCTTTCCCCGCGCGCGGCAAGCTGGCGCGCAATGGTGCCGCCCACAAACCCCGAACCGCCGGTGACAAGATGCAACGCCATGAAAACAACCCTTTTCGAATCAGGGGTTCAGTGTGGCGCAAGGTTTTTGCGCCCGCAATTTTTTTAAGCGCCGCATTTCCAATTCGCGGTCTGTTCCCTTTACAGCGTAAAGCCTTTTGCCCAGCATGGCGGCATGAACTGGGTTTCCCAACTGGCTGCCACCACGCTTGCCACGATGCTGCCGCCCTTGTGCGTGCGCTGCGGGGAACTGGCTTTGGCGCCGCATGGCCTTTGCGCCGCCTGCTGGGGCAAGCTGGATTTTATCGCCGACCCGCGCTGCACCTGCTGCGGCGTGCCGTTTGCTTTTGAAGTACCCGGCGGCGAAAATTTATGCGGCGCCTGCCTGATGGAACGGCCGTTATACGAAAAAGCCCGGGCGCCTTTAAAATATACGCGTGAAAGCCGCGGGCTGATTTTGCCCTTCAAGCACAGCGACCGCACCGATCTGGCCCCCGCTTTAGCCAAGCTGATGATCCAGGAGGCGCGGGAATTTTTGAACGATAGCGATCTGATCATTCCCGTGCCGCTGCATCACTTCCGTTTATTCACCCGGCGCTATAATCAGGCGGCGCTTTTGGCAAAAGAAATCAGCCGGCTCACAAAAATTCCGGTTGCCCTCATGCTGCTGCAGCGCCACCGCAAAACGCCGAGCCAGGGGCAGCTCACCCGCGCGCAGCGCCTCACCAACCTGCAGGGCGCGTTTAGTGTGGCGAAAAACAAAACCGCGCTGCTGAAAAATAAAAAAATTCTGCTGATTGATGATGTGATGACGACAGGCGCCACCGCCAATGCCTGCACCAGGGTTTTGCTGAAAGCCGGCGCCAAAACGGTGCGCGTACTCACCCTTGCCCATGTCGCCCGCGAACACGATTAAGGGCAGGATTGAACCCTTTTCCCCCAGCCCCTATATATAGGTATCGCCTTTTAGAGGAGAATCGTTATGAATCAATCTGTTACCGTCTATTCCGGCCCCGCCTGCCCGTTTTGCGTGCGCGCCAAAGAGCTTCTTAAAAAGAAGGGCGTGGCGTTCACCGATATCGATGTGAAAGCCGATAGCGCCAAGATGGAAGAGATGCGCGCGCGTTCCGGCCGCCAGACTATTCCGCAGATTTTTATCGGCCAGACGCATGTAGGCGGCTGCGACGATCTTTATGCCCTCGATAAAGCCGGCAAACTGGATGACATGCTGAAGGCTGCCAGCTAAGCCGCAGGCTATTTAGCCTGCGTGCCCGCGAAGGCGGGCATTCACGGCAGGCTACCCGACAAAGACTTTGTTTAATGGCCTATCGTGGATCCCCGCCTTCGCAGGGATGACGGTTGGGTTTTTGGAAAAACTTCGCTAAACTAATCGCATGACCATATTCAAAGCCGCCTGCGTGCAGATGACCTCCGGGCCAGATATTGAAAAAAATCTGGCCGATGCAGGCAAGTTCGTGCACGAAGCGAAAGCGGCGGGCGCGGATTTTGTTTTGCTGCCCGAAAACGTCTGTTCGGTCACAAACGACAAAACCATCCGTTTTAAAAATGCGAAGGCGGAGGGCGAACACCCCGGCATCATGTATTTTGCCGACCTTGCGCGGGAACTGCGCATTTTTATTCTGGCGGGCAGTTTTTCCATTCGCCTCAGCCCCGATAAAATGGCCAACCGGTCGTATCTGTTCGGCCCGCGCGGCGTGATCATGGGCCGGTACGATAAAATCCATTTATTCGATGCCGATCCAAAGCCGGGCGAAACCTACCGCGAGTCCGATTTCGTGCAGCCCGGCGATAAAGCCATGCTGGCGGATACGCCGTGGGGCAGGCTCGGCATGACGGTGTGCTACGATGTGCGTTTCCCGCATCTCTACCGCAAACTGGCCAAAGCGGGGGCGATGTTCTTCAGCATTCCTGCCGCCTTCACGGTGCCCACGGGCGAAGCGCACTGGCATGTGCTGATGCGCGCGCGGGCAATCGAAAACGGTTGTTATGTTTTTGCGCCAGCACAAGGCGGCACGCATGAAGGCGGGCGCAAAACCTATGGCCATAGCCTGATCATTAATCCGTGGGGCGAGATTTTAGCGGAAGGCGGCACGGAACCCGGCTTTATTATTGCCGAGATCGATACCGATAAAGTTGCAACCGCACGTGCTGCAATTGCCAGTTTAAAACACGACCGCGAATTTACTGGCCCTTGATGGCGGTAAGCAGATAGTTCACCGCCACATCCGCCGCGTTCAGCGAAAAATGATCGGTGATCGGGTTGTAATTGAGGCCCGTGATATCCTGCGTAATTAAACCCGCGCTCTGCGTAAACGCCGCAAGTTCCGAGGGTTTGATAAAGCTTTTCCAGTTATGCGTGCCGATGGGCAGCCAGCGCATGATGTATTCCGCGCCAACAATCCCTAACGCAAAACTTTTCGCGGTGCGGTTGAGCGTGGAAAAAATCGCCATGCCGCCGGGGCGCACCGCACCCGCCACCTGCCGCGCGAATTCTTCGGCATTGTTCACGTGCTCGATCACTTCCAACGCCAGCACGCAATCAAACGTCTCGCCTTCCGCTAATAGCGCGGCAAGTTCCGTATTGCGGTAATCGATTTTGAGATGGCCGGCCTTGGCATGTTCACGCGCGGCTTCAATTAATTTATCGCTGGCATCGATGCCGGTAACGGCACAGCCCAGTTTGGCCATGCCTTCGCTCACCAAACCCGCCGCACAGCCCACATCCAGCACGCGTAAATTCTTGACGTCGGATTGCTTGAAATGCTTGCGCATCTCCCGCGCAATATAATCCAGGCGCACGGGGTTAAGCCTATGCAGGGGCCGCATGGGGCCGTTTTCATCCCACCATTGCCTGGCAAGGCCTGAAAAACGGCTGATTTCTTCCGGTTTTGCGGTTGATGCGCGGGCAGTTGAAGAAGGGGCGGGGGCCATGATAAAAAATGCGTGCCGTTAGGGCTTTCGATGTTTCAGATCGTAATATAATAATGTTTCATCCTAAAATCTAACGCTTAAATTTTCTTCACGCCTAGCCCTTAGTTTTCCCATGGCTCTTCTTGTTTTGAAATTCGGCGGCACATCGGTTGCCAACCCTGAGCGTATCCAGAACGCCGCACGTAAAGTGAAGGCGGAAATTGCGCGCGGGCATAAGGTTGCCGTCGTGGTCTCGGCCATGTCGGGGGTCACCAATCAATTGGTGGAATATTGCCGCAACGTCGCGCCCGCCTATGACCCCGCCGAATACGATGTGGTGGTAGCGTCGGGCGAACAGGTGACCAGCGGGCTCATGGCTTTGGCTTTGCAGCAACTCGATATCCCCGCTTCGTCTTTCCAAGGCTGGCAAATCCCGTTCTACACCAACACATCGCATGAAAAAGCGCGCATCGATACCATCGATGCCGCGAAACTGAACGAGTGTTTCGCCAAAGGCATCACCCCGGTGCTGCCCGGTTTTCAGGGCGTGACGCACACGGGCCGTATTACCACGCTGGGCCGCGGCGGCTCCGATACATCGGCCGTGGCGATTGCCGCAGCATTAAAAGCCGAGCGCTGCGATATTTATACGGATGTGGACGGCGTTTATACGAGTGACCCCCGCGTGGTCACCAAGGCGCGCAAAATTCCCCGCATCACCTTTGAAGAAATGCTGGAAATGGCGTCGCTTGGCGCCAAAGTCCTGCAGACGCGTTCGGTGGAACTCGCCAAGAATTTTTCAGTCAATGTGCAGGTGCTCTCCAGCTTCGACGAAGCGATTGGCAGCGACCTGCCCGGCACTTTACTTGTAGGAGATAGCCCCATGATGGAACAACAACTGGTCACCGGTTTGGCGCATAGCCGCGACGAAGCCAAGATCACGCTGGCGGAAGTCGCCGACGTGCCGGGCGTCTCCGCCGCCATTTTCGGCCCGCTGGCCGATGCCAACGTGAACGTGGATATGATCGTGCAAAGCGCGACGCGCGACGGCAAGGCGACCGACATGACGTTCACGGTGCCGCGTAGCGATCTCGCACGTTCCATTGAAGTTTTGAAGCAGCATAAAGACAAGCTGGGCTATAAAGATATGCTCACCTCCAACGAAGTCGCCAAGGTTTCGGTGGTGGGCGTTGGCATGCGCAGCCATTCGGGCGTGGCAAAAACCATGTTCAAGGCGCTCGCGGAAAAAGGCATCAACATTCAGGTCATCAGCACCTCGGAAATTAAAGTGAGCGTGCTGATTGAAGAAGCCTATACCGAACTGGCGCTGCGTACCCTGCACGCCGCCTTCAAGCTGGATGCGGCATGAACGCCGCGGCGTATCTCGATAAACTCACCGCCGGTGGCCGCGCGTTTTTAGGCTGCGATGTCGCCATTATGGGCGGCGCGATGACGTGGGTATCGGAACGGAATTTAGTCGCCGCGCTCTCAAATGCCGGCGCGTTTGGCGTGCTGGCCTGCGGCGCGATGGAGCCGGAGCGCCTGCGCGAAGAAATAAAAGCCACCAAAAAGCTGACGAACAAAAACTTCGGCGTGAACCTGATCATCATGCACCCGATGCTGGATGCGCTCATCGACGTGTGCGGGCAGGAAAAAGTCACGCATGTGGTTTTGGCGGGCGGCCTTCCTTCCGGCGCGCATATCAAAAAAATAAAAGACTATGGCGCAAAGGCGATTGCGTTTGCCCCCGCCGCGGTGATTGCCAAAAAACTGGTGCGGAGCGGTGTGGATGGGCTGGTGATTGAAGGCTCGGAAGCCGGCGGGCATATCGGCCCCGTGAGCACGTTCGTTCTGGCGCAGGAAATTCTGCCCGTGATCCGCGATGTGCCGGTGTTTGTCGCGGGCGGCATTGGCCGCGGCGAAGGCATGCTGGCCTTCCTTGAAATGGGCGCGGCCGGCGTGCAGCTGGGCACCGCGTTTGTGTGCGCGACCGAATCGATTGCCCACCCGAAGTTCAAGCAGGCGTTTTTACGCGGCGCGGCGCGGGATGCGCAGGCCTCCGTGCAGCTGGATCCCCGTTTTCCGGTTATTCCGGTGCGTGCACTCACCAACGACGGCACCAAGCATTTCAACGATAAGCAGCGCGAAGTCGTAGCCAAATTTGAAAAAGGCGAGCTGGATCAAAAAGCCGCCCAGCTGGAGATCGAGCATTTCTGGGCAGGCGCCCTGCGCCGTGCCGTGATGGAAGGCGATGTGGAGGAAGGCTCGCTGATGGCCGGCCAGAGCGTGGGCATGGTGGAATCGGAGATGAGCGTTGCCGCCATTCTCCAGCTTTTCCAGAAACAGGCGCTGGATGCCCTGAACAACCGGGCACATTAATAAAACTTTGTATGCCCCGGCGAAGGCCGGGGCCCATCGGTCAGCAATCGGATTACGGAACCCTGGGCCCCAGCCTTCGCCGGGGCGTGCACGGGGGTTAATTATG
>JBEHYA010000090.1:0-7835 GCA_048498415.1 Pseudomonadota bacterium | reverse complement strand
ACGCCGCCGGCGCTGTGGTCGCGGCTGGCTTCGACTTCGGCGCACCCACCACGAAAACCGAAGGCGCGTTATCTAACAGGCGCTTGGCAACGCGCTGCACATCCTCAACCGTGATTTTTTTAATCGCCGCTTCACGCCGTTGCTGTTCATCAGCCGGCAGGTGCTGGCGCTGCAATTCCAGATTATGCCCCGCCACCCGCGCGGTAGATGTAAGCCCCAGCGCATAGGAGCCAATCAAATAATCCTTCGCCGCCTGCAATTCCTCGGCGCTCACTTTCGCATCCACCATGCGTTTTTCTTCCCCCGCCACCAGTTTTAATACTTCCGCCAGGCTGTCATTCCGGGTTGAGGCCTGAACGGCATAGATGCTGGCATGGTCAAAATCCATCATGCCGGAGCTGATACCATAGGTAAGCCCGCGCTTTTCGCGCACTTCCGCGGTCAGGCGCGACGAAAAACCGCCACCGCCAAAAATATAATTCATCACTTCCGCCGCATACCAGTCGGCATCGTTCCGGTGAATGCCGGGCCGCGCCAGAATCAGAACGCTCTGGCTCCCCGCCACCTTGCCCAGCTGGGTGCCGGTGTTTTTATAGGTTGCATCCGCAATCTGGGGTTCATCCGTATTTTCCGGCAAGGCGCCGAACGTATCGTCCAGCATGGCCTTCAGTTCAGCCGGCGTCACATCGCCCGTCACCGCCACCAGCAGGTGTTTGCGGTCGAGCCGCGCATGCCATTTCTTTAAATCGGCCACCGTGATCGCGCCCACCGTCTGTTCGTTGCCAAGCGTGCGGCTGGCATAAGGGTGGCCCGCCAGATATTCGCGGAACAACAGGCGCGAGGCCAGCCAGTCGGGGTCGGCGCGATACACATTCAATGTGCTCAGCATCCGCGCCTTTTCGCGGCTCATGATTTTTTCATCAAAACGTGGGCTAAGCAGCGCGGCTTTCAGCATGGTTTGCGCGGTCGGCCATGTCTCTTTCAGGCTTCGCACCGCGCCGCCAATATCATCGCGCGCGGCCGAAAAACCCAATGAAATGGCGTTTTCCTGCAGTTTTTTCTGGAAGGCTTCATCGTCATCTTGGCCAGCGCCTTTGGTCAGCATCGTCGCGCCCAGATAACTTAAACCCTGTTTATCGCCCGCATCCTGTTCCATGCCGGTCGTCCAGCCGAACGCCATGGAAATGACGGGCAGCGTGTGGTCTTCCACCAGCCACGCCGTAATGCCCTTGTCGCTTTTCACTTCCTGCACTGCAGCGAATGCAGGCGCGGCGCCAAGCACAGACACGATAAGGAAGGCGAGCGCAATCCGTTTCATCGAATAGCTCCCGTGGATGGCGGGGGCGGCGGCACATCTTCCGGCTTCATGCCCGGCACCGGCGTGATCACACCCGTGATAAACGGGGTTTTAATAATATCGGCGAGCGCCGCTTTCACCTGTTCGGCCGTCACCGCCTTGATATGATCCGGCCATTCTTCAACATCCGCAATCGTCTGGCCCGTGGCCAGCGACGTGCCGAACGCATAGGCCGGCCCCGTCACGCTGTCGCGCGCCAGTTCCGCCTGCCGGGTAAGGCTTGATTTCGCCGCCGCCATCGCCTTGTCATCAAACGGCAGCGCGGCATAAGCCTTTAACGCCTCAATAATCGCCGCGCCCAGTGCATCCGGCGTTGTTCCCGCCTTCGGCACCCCCGTCACGGCAAAGCTGCTGGTATCCAGCATATCCGTCTCGTAATTCACATCAACCGACGTCGCTAAACCTTTTTTATTCACCAGCGTATCCGGCAAATACGCGGCGTTGGAGCCATCAATCATCTCATGCAAAACTTCCAGCGCATATGACCGTTCCGCATTTTGCCGGCGCGAAGGTGCTGGCTGCACCAGTTCCACCAATGCTTCGCGAATGCGCGGCTCCTGCATGGCGAAATGCGTCTCGCCCGGCAGCGTGGGATCGACCACGCGGGTGCGCATCACCGCTTTATCGCCCTGCCAGGCGCCGAAGTTTTTCTGCGCCAGCGCGAAGACCTCTTCCGCTTTCACATCGCCGCTCACCACCAGCGTGATGTTCTGCGGCTGGTACCAGCGTTTATAAAAGTTTTGCGCATCTTCCACGCTCAGCTTTTCAATCTCCGCCGGCCAGCCGATGGTGGGCGTGCCATAGGGGTGATGCGGGTGCAAAAGCGTCTGCATTTTCTGGGTGAATAAGGAATACGGCTCGCTATCCACGCGCTGGCGCTTTTCATCCAGCACCACCTGCAATTCTGGCGTGGCTTCTTTTGCATCGATAATCAGATTGGCAAAACGGTCGGCTTCCAGCGCCAGCACTTCGGGTAAATTGTCTTTTGAGATGGTGGCATAAAACCCGGTGTAATCCAGCGACGTGAACGCGTTTTCCGTGCCGCCCATGCTGGCGATTTTTTTGCTGTAGTAGCCGGCGGGGTGGTTTTTCGTCGCCTTGAACATCAAATGTTCAAGATAATGCGCCACGCCCGATTTGCCCGCAGGTTCATCCGCGGAACCGGCCGAAAGCCACAGCATGTTGGTGACCACCGGCGCGCGGTTATTTTCCACCACGATCACGCGAAGACCGTTGGGTAATACGGTTGATTTAGGATTGAATACGGCGGCTGGCGCAGGGGCCGCCAAACTGGCTAACGTCGTGGTGAGTGCAAGCGCGGCAATAAAGCGCTGCATCACTGGATCTCCGTCGTCTTACCTTTGGCAATCGCGGGCGTGGCCCCGGCGTTTACGGGCTGGTTGGTTGCCCGCGCCGTGCTTAAACGTTTGGCTTCCGCCGGCGCCAGCACTACTTCGCCCTGGGGCTGCGGCTTTTTCCAGAACAATAAATTATCAAGCAGCTTGCGGCTTTCGCGCGCATTGCCGCTATCGGCAGCCAGCTGGCTGCGAATGGCGGGGTCGGCCTGCGTGGCGCCGGTTTGCGTGACAATCGCCTGCTCCGCCGGGGTTAAATTCTGCACCTGCAAGCTGCGCACGCCCTGCTGCGGCACGGCTTCCATTTTACTGTCGCCATAGAGCGCCTGCGCCGCTTTCTCCGACGGGTTGCTGCCGCGCATATTTTCAGCATAGCCGGGGCGCGGCGGGCGGAGGGCATAGTCGGGCGGCATGGACAGCGGCGGATGATCAACGACCGCGAATTCATCCGGCGATTTGTTGGTCATGCCGAACGCCTCGCGCGCATCGCTGCACGAGGTCAGGCTGATGGTGGCGCCCAGCGACGCGCAGATGAAAAACAGTTTGTGTGTTTGAATCTTCATGACGGCTATGATTGTTGCCGGGATTTCGTGTCAAAAACAAGGCCCTGCAACAGCAGCAGCGCGACGCCAGCCACCACGGCCATATCCGCCACATTAAAGGCCGGCCAGTGATGCGCGCCCCAGTGGAAATCAAGGAAATCCACGACCTTTCCGCGTATGACGCGGTCGACAATATTCCCCACCGCCCCGCCGATCAGTAACGCCAGAGCAAACGACTGCAACCGGCTTTTCGTGCGCCACAGCCAGATCAGCAAAAATAACGTGACCAGCGTCGCGAACACCGTGAGCAGCATCGGGGCATACGCGCCGGCTTTATTAAGCAAACCAAAACTGATGCCCTGATTGTGCACCAACACCAGATTAAAAAAGTTGGTCACGCGCAGACTATATTCATCTTCCGCAAACCGCCGCACGATCAGCCACTTGCTGGCCTGGTCGGTTGCCATCACGGCAGCGGCGAGAAACGTATAAGAAAGAAAACGCAACATCACGCGGCCTTCGTCTGAGTAACGGCATCGGTGCAGCGCAGACAGAGTGTGGGGTGACTTGCGGTCTTGCCCACTTCATCCAGCACGCGCCAGCAGCGTTCGCACTTGTGGCCGCTTGCCGTTTCAACCACCACGCCAGTGTTTGCCACGTTCTCAATCGCAAACGCGCCCGCCGGCACATCGCCCGCTTTCACCGCGATTGTCGAGGTAATGCACACCTCCGCAAAATCCACGGTGCCAAGCAATTTGGCGGTTTCTGCATCGGTATACAGCACGGGCGACGCCTGCAAGCTCGCGCCGATCTTCTTCTCGTTACGCGCAATTTCCAACGCGCCGGTGACTACGCTGCGCACACCGCGAATGCGCGACCACTTCTCAGCCAGCTTTTCATCACGCCATGCGCTTGGCACATCGGGGAATTCGCGGGCATGCACGCTATCGGTGCGGCCGGGTTTGGCGGCGAGCCACGCCTCTTCCGCCGTGAAGCACAAAATCGGCGCAAGCCATGCCGTAAGACATGTGAACAGCTGGTTCATCACCGTGCGCACGGCGCGGCGCGTCGTGTGGCTTGGCGCATCGCAATACAAACTGTCTTTGCGGATATCAAAATAAAACGCCGACAAATCTACCGCGCACAGATTGTTGATTTCGGTCAGCATCAGCGTGAAGTTGTAATCGGCGATTGCTTTCCGCACCGTCGCATCCACTTCGGCAATACGGTGCAATACCCAGCGCTCCAGCTCCGGCATTGCCTTGGCATCCACCGTTTCATTCGCATTAAAGCCATCCAGCGCGCCCAGCAGATAACGCATGGTATTACGCAAACGCCGGTACATTTCGGCATATTGCTTCAAAATCTCGGGGCCCACGCGCAAATCTTCGGTGTAGTCGGAACCCACGATCCACAGGCGCAGAATATCCGCGCCGAATTTCTCGTTTACTTCCTGCGGCGCCACCACATTACCGAGCGACTTCGACATTTTGCGGCCCTGCTCATCCAGCGCAAAGCCATGCGTGAGCACGGCCTTGAAGGGCGCCACGCCACGCGTACCGCAGCTCTCCAGCAGCGACGAATGGAACCAGCCGCGATGCTGATCCGAGCCTTCTAAATAAAGATCCGCCGGCGCGCCGCGCAATTCTTCCTTGCGCGCATCGAGCACAAACGCATGCGTAGAACCCGATTCAAACCACACATCCACGATGTCTTTGATCTGCACGTAATCATCGGCCTTATATTTATCGCCCAGAAATTCCTGCGGGGGCCGCGCAAACCACGCATCCGCGCCATCTTTTTCAAACGCATCGGAAATGCGCTTATTCACCGCATCATCGCGCAGAATGGCGTGCGTTTTCTTTTCCATGAAAATCGCAATTGGCACGCCCCAGGCGCGCTGGCGGCTGATGCACCAGTCGGGCCGCGTCTCGATCATTGAACGGATGCGGTTCTCGCCCTGCCCCGGCACCCAGCGCGTTTCCGAAATCGCCTTCAACGCGACTTTCCGCAAATCATTCGTCTCCATGGAGATGAACCATTGCGGCGTGGTGCGGAAAATCAGCGGCGCTTTTGAGCGCCACGAATGCGGATAGGAATGCTTGATATTATTGCGTGCCAGCACCGCGCCGATTTCAGTCAGCTTATCAATCACGGCTTGGTTCGCATCCCCCGGCTTGCCGTTCGGCTTGAAGATCACGCGGCCCGCGAATAGCGGCACGTGTTCGCGCAGGCGGCCTTCATCATCCACATTATCGGTAATCTCGATCTTGTGCTTACGGCCTAAATTATAGTCGTCTTCGCCGTGGCTTGGCGCGATATGCACAAAACCCGTACCCGCTTCCGTCGTCACAAAATCGCCCGGCAGCAGCGGCACGTCATAATCATAGCCCTGGCCACGCAAGGGGTGCGCGGCAATCACGCCCGCCAATTCCTTATCATTCACCATTCCAACGATTTCATGATCATCTTTCAATTCGCTGATCTTGATGAAATCATCCAGACGATCGCTGGCAATAACTAGTTTGCCAAACTTGTTTGTCGAAATAATTGTGTAAGTGAATTTGCCATACGCAATGGCGCGATTAGAAGGCAGGGTCCATGGCGTGGTTGTCCAGATTACGATGGCCGCGCCCTGCAGCGAAGGCTCCGCAGCTTTCACCACCGGAAACTTCACATACACCGTCGGCGATTCATGGTCGTGGTATTCCACTTCCGCATCCGCCAGCGCGGTTTTTTCGACCACCGACCACATCACCGGCTTGGCGTCCCTAAACAAACCCTTGTTCATCACGAACTTGTGAATTTCGCGCGCTATCGCGGCCTCAGACGCAAATTCCATCGTGCTATAGGGTTTTTCCCAATCGCCCAGCACGCCGAGACGCTGGAATTCCTCGCTCTGAATAGCTTTCCATTTGGCGGCGAATTCGCGGCATTCCTTGCGGAATTCCAGAATGGGCACTTCGTCCTTATTCTTTTTTTCCGCGCGGTATTTTTCTTCAATCTTCCATTCGATGGGAAGGCCATGGCAATCCCAGCCCGGCACGTAATGCGCATCAAACCCCAGCATCTGGTAGCAGCGGTTGACGACGTCTTTCAAAACCTTGTTTACCGCATGGCCAATATGAATATTGCCGTTCGCATAAGGCGGGCCATCGTGCAGAATATATTTCGTCTTGCCCTTGGAAGCCTTGCGCAGCTGGTCATGCAGCCGCGTCTCCTGCCAGCGCTTTAACAGCTCCGGCTCTTTCTGCGGCAGGCCGCCCCGCATGGGGAAATCGGTTTTGGGAAGAAAAACGGTGTCTTTATAATCGCTCATAAACCAGACTCATGCTTCACGAACATACCAGCGAACGCTGGTATCCAGTTTTTTTTGTAACGACAAAACTGGGTCCCGGCTTCCGCCGGGACGTACATTATTTAATGGGCTATACGCCGGAACGCCTCATTTTTAAGCGAGGATCTGGCCCGCAGCAATACAGTCCTTCGAAATCTGCGCTTTTAAGGCATCCAGCCCGTCAAAACGCTGCTCCGGCCTGATAAAATCGATAAATTGCGTGGCCAGCACCTGCCCGTAAATATCGCCGCTAAACCCAAAAATATGCACTTCCAGGCGTTCCGCCGTGCCATTCACCGTGGGCCGCGTGCCCACATTGGCAACCGCCTTATAGGTTTTATCGCCCACGCGCGCATGGCAGGCATACACGCCAAAGCGCGGGCGAATATAACCGTTCAGTTCCACGTTGGCGGTGGGAAAACCAATGCCCGCGCCGCGCTTGGCACCGTGTTCCACCACGCCCACAATTTCCCACGGCCTTCCCAAAATCACCGCTGTATTTTTCATATCGCCCGCTTCAATACATTCGCGGGCGCGGGTGGAAGACCACACCTGCCCGCCCGCATCGCGCTGCGCCGAAACTTCATCCACGCCCACACTGCATTCGCCCAGCTGCTTTTTTAAACTGGCAATATTGCCTTCGCGGTTATGGCCATAGACAAAATCGTGCCCCGCTACAGCGTGTGAAATCGCGCATTGCTGCGCCAGCAAACTTTCCGCAAAATATTTGGCCGTGTGCTGCGCAAATTCCAGCGAAAACGGAATCTCGAACAAAACATCCACGCCCATCTCCGCCAGCAGCCGCTGCTTGAGCGATGGCGGCGTAATGCGGAACGGCTTTGGCGATGGGAAAAACACGCTGCGCGGATGCGGCTCAAACGTCATCACGCCAAACGGCCTATGCGTGGCCTTGGCAATGGCCCGCGCCCGTTCCAGCACCACCTGATGCCCGCGATGCACCCCATCAAAATTCCCCAACGCCACAACAGCGCCTTTCAGGCGCGCAGGCGTATTTACGGGGTCGGTCACGATTTCCATTATTCCAATGTAATTGGCTAATCGCATGCAATCAACCATCCCATTATTTTGGCACCCTCCCCTCTCAGGCATCCCCGCGAAAGCGGGGATCCAGTTTGGTTATTGGAAAGAAAACTGGATTCCCGCTTTCGCGGGAATGCCTGAGAGAGCTATAGTTTTTAAATGACCTACGACATCCAATCCTTCGAAGCCTCCACCCCCGGCCG
>JBEHYA010000089.1:0-7908 GCA_048498415.1 Pseudomonadota bacterium | reverse complement strand
ATTGAAGTGCGCCTGCAACCACGCGGCAAAACGCTTAGCGAGCAGGACCTGGAAGCCTTTGCCGCCAAGGTCGTGGCGGCGGCCGCCAAGACCGGCGCGACGTTGCGGGCTTAATAAAAAAGAAAAATGGGATCCCGGATAGCGCTAACGCGCTTCCGGGATGACAGCCCTTATGTGTGACTGTCATCCCGCGCTTGACGCGGGATCCCATTTGGTTGGCTTAAAATCAGTCGTTATCGGCCATCAGTTCAGGCGCGCGCGGGCGGCGGACGGATTTAGGGCGCGCCGCGACGCGCTTGGCGTGGCCATCGCGGGAATGCCGTTTCTGCACATGGGCGCCGTGGCCGGCGCGCGTATTCAGCTTGCTGATGGTGCGGATGTCTTCGGTTTTGCCATCCAGCAGCGCGGCGCGGCGTTTTTCGCCCTGATGCTCGGCATTGAGGCGGCTACGTTTTACCGCGGCCCGGGTCAGGCGAGTGATTTCACGCATGACATCGCGCGGGGAGGCGGCCGCGTCGGGTGTGAGTGCGGCAAGTTCGCGCTGCGCCATGGCCATGCGCGTGGAGAGAAGGGCAAGCGCGCTTAAGGGCTCGGCGACGGCTTCAAGTTTTTGCCGCAGCACGGCGATTTGAGCGGGCGGCACCTCGCCCTGCTGCAGACGGATCTGCTCTTCCAGCCGGGTTTTCGCGGCCACGCGCTTTTCGTCGCGCGTCTGCGCGCGGACGAGGCGGGCCTGCAGTTTCGCAATCTGTCCTTCCAGTTTTTCCTTTGCCGTTTGGGGCACGGTTTTTGGGGCCGTTTTTGCTGAGGTCTTTGGCTGAGTGAGGGCCATTGGCTTTTCCTTATATAATATGCGTTTCGAAATATAGGGGCGCCCACCTTAGCAAGGCGGCCGGGGCGGTAAAGCGGCCTGCTTCGCAGGTGCGATTAGACAAAAACAGCAATTTGTTTTGCTGGATTTTAACCCCGCGAAAGGCCACGGGAAGGGTTGTCGCCACGTGCATCCGCCGCTAGGGTGAGCGGATATTTTAAGTCTTTTCAAAAAGAGGACGCCTGATGCCCGCGACGCCTTCTTCACACCGCCCGTCCCGCCCGCTGGTGCTGGTGGTGGGAATTACGCTCACCCACCACGACAAAATTTATAGTGGCCAGAACCCCACCTATGGCCATGCGCTTTTCAAGCATAGCGACGTGCTGCCCGTGCCGGCCTTTCTTTTAAGCGATAAGGAAGAAGCCAAAGCGCTGGCGCTGGAGATGCTGGCGAATGCGCAGGGCCTGCTTTTAACGGGCTCCAGCTCGAATGTGCATCCGCATGCGTACAGCCAGGAAGATACGCTTACCCCGGACGACCATGATCTGATCCGCGATGCGGTGGCGGAAGTATGCTACCGGGCAGCGTTTGATGCGGGTAAGCCTATTCTGGCGATCTGCCGCGGCCTGCAGGATATGAATGTAGTGAGCGGCGGCACGCTGGAGCAAAGCCTGGCGCGCCGGGGTGCCGTGCCGGCGATTGACCACCATCCCAAGGTGCTGGGCTACGCCAAAAGCCACGCCGTAAAGCTGGAAAAAGGCGGGATTTTGCACGAATTGGCGGGTTACAGAGACGAAGAGAGTGTTAACTCGGTGCATTACCAGGGCATCAAGAAGCTGGGCGACGGGCTGGTGGTCGAGGCGACGGCGCCCGACGGCACGACCGAGGCGATCCGTGCGCTGGGTCATCGCGGCGCACTCGGCGTGCAGTGGCACCCGGAAGCGCTCGCCGACGAAGATGGGTTTTCGGCCAATATTTTCAGGCTTTTTGGCGATCTGGTGTATGGGCGCCGCGATCTGCGCCGGCTGCCTTCCGAGCAGCGCGCGACGCTCGGCTGAGTGAATTCTCTCCCGCGTCCACGCGCTACTTCGTGTCACATTGCGAACACACTCCAAACGATTCACACAAATTTAACCGTGGCCGAAAATTTTTTATTGAATATTTAAACTTAACTGATACATCATCTGCGCAGTAACGAACGCGCACGTACCACTGGCCCTTTGGTGTTTATGTAACGACGCGTCTCTTATGTTGGTTGGATGCCGGGATCCGAGTTGTTTTGCCCGGTGCTGATTGATGGGGAGACTACCATATGGGCAACCGTCAGGACGACGTGTCACTACTTTCGCGTGCCGAACCTCCCGGAAGCATGGCTTCCGACGTTCAACCCACGTATCACCCGACTTCCTATCATGCGCCGGCAAAGCGCAAAGTCAGCCCCCGCGCGTCCGCGGGCGCGCTCGCGCGTTTCAGCGACGTGGAACAGTTTATCGCCGAGACGCAGCCCAGCAATGCGGTGCATGTGATCCGCCCGCAGGTTTTGCGCGGCGCGGCGCAGTGGTTCATCAAGCATTTCCCCGGCACCGTGATGTACGCGGTTAAAGCCAATCCCATTCCGTATGTCATTCAGCAGCTGTACGCCGCGGGCATTCGCCACTTCGACGTGGCGAGTCTGGCCGAAGTGGAAACCGTGGCGCGCCTGGCGCCCAAGGCCAAGATGCACTTCATGCACCCGGTGAAAAGCCGCGAGGCCATTCGCAAAAGCTACTTTCAATATGGCGTGCGCGATTTCGTGATCGATAGCGCGGGCGAGCTGTTTAAGCTTTTGGAAGAAACGCAGGCCGCGCGCGACCTTACCATTATGGTGCGTTTGGCCGTGAACAACAGCCATGCGGTGCATGCGCTTTCCGGCAAGTTCGGCGCGGATGTGGCCGAGACCGCGAATTTGCTTATTCAGGCGCGCAAAGTTGCGAAAAGCCTTGGCATTGCCTTCCATGTCGGCCAGCAGACGATGTCGCCGGAAGCCTACCGCGCGGCGCTGGTGCAGGTGGGCGAAGTTGTAAAACTGGCCAAGATCAACCCGGATGTGGTGGATGTGGGCGGCGGTTTCCCCGTGGCGTTCCCCGGCCTCACGCCCCCGGACATGCACGGCTACATGCAGGCCATCCGCGAAGGCTTTGAAGCATTAAAACTGCCTAAAAAGACCAAGCTGTGGTGCGAACCCGGCCGCGCGCTGGTGCAGGAATGCGGTTCCTTGCTGGTGAAGGTGGAACTGCGCAAGGATAACCGCCTGTACATCAACGATGGTGTCTATGGCGGCCTGTTCGATGCGGGGATTACCAAGCTCAGCTACCCCATGCAGCTGGTGCGCCCCAACGGCCCGACGCCTTCCGCCAAAACCGCGAAGTTCTATCTGCTGGGCCCCACCTGCGACAGTATTGATATGCTGAAAACGCCGGTGGCGCTGCCGGCCGATATTGAAGAAGGCGATTACATCGAGATCGGCCAGACCGGCGGGTATTCGGTCGCCCTGCAATCGCGGTTCAACGGCTTTGGCGCCGATGAACGCCCGGTGGAAGTCATGGATGCACCCATGCTGCAAACCCCCGGTTTCTGGCAGGATGAAGACGCCGGCAAGGCCGAAGACATCGCCGCCCCGGCCACGCTGGTCGCGTTTTAAGCTGAAATTTCCCACACATGAACATTCCGGCGCACGCCGGAATCCAGTCTGGTTTTTGATGGATGGATGAGCCCCGGCTTCCGGCCGGGTTCGATCCAAAAACCAAATGGGATCCCGGAGAGCGCAAACGCGCTTCCGGGATGACAAAAGAGCTTACGCGTGTTCTGCGGCTGCGGCGCGGTCGCGGGCCCGGAGCGCGCGGCGCTCAGATGGCGATACGCGCACAGGTTCTGTCGCCGCGGCTTCCGGCGGCGCCACGGGGGCAACCCAGCCCTCCGCTGCCAGCTCGCGTTTGACGCGGGCGGGATAAATATGATTCCAGAAGCGCTGGGCATGGTCGCGCGCGGTCATGCGTTTGGGCGCTTCAAAGCCGAATTCCTGCTTCATCGCGGCATGGAAGGTGGCGATGTTGTCGGCATAGCTGCTGCCGGTAAATGACAGGCCGGTCTTTTCCAGCAGGCGCGCGGTCGCGGTTTTGATGACGTCTTCGATCATCGTGTACTGATCCAGCGTCTCGTTGCGCTTCATGGTGTCAATCAGACCGGCACGGCCGTTCGTGATATCATTTGGCAGCATCAGGCCAAGGAACTGGCGGTAAACGCGGAGCGCCAGGATTTCCTCGGCGCTGAGCACGATGGCGGCTGGCGCAGCGGGCGGCGTTGCGGAAGCAGGGGCCGGCGGTACCACGGGCGTAACGGGCGGCGCGGACGGCGTAACAGGTGCCGCGGCAGCAGTGGCGGTTGCCGTGGGGCGCACAGCACGCCAGCCATTCTTCACGGCGCTGGTCAGGCCATCGGCGACGCGGCGGAAGAAACTATCAGGCGTGCCCGTAGCCGGCAGGACGCGGGTATGGCGGTCTTCCGTCGGTGGGACGGCGACGGGGTCAATAACCGGCGGCACTGCGTGATCGATGACGGGCGGCAGGCTGGGTTGCGTGGCGGCGGCGCGCATTTCGGCCAGCTTGAGCTGGACAACGGTATCGGCGCTGCCCAGTACATGCTGGTGCCAGAAGGCGTGCAGCACTTCCTTATGCGCGCCGTAGAAAGCGGCGGCGTTTTCAATGGCCTTGGCCAGCTTGGCCTGAAGCACATCGCGCGCGCCGGTGGTGGCAAAATGCGCATCATGGCGAAGGCGGCGCACTTTATTGCGGTTGCGCATATGCGTGCTTACGCTTTCCAGCTCCGCCACGCTGAATTGGCGGGGCGTTTCATCCGCGGCAACCGGCGCGGGTGGCGGGGCCTGTTCAGCTTCCGGCGGCGCCGGGGGCGCTGCGGGATTGGCATCCGCCGGTTTGATGCGGTTGCCATCCTTATCGAGCTTGAGCGCGGCGAGCAGGCCGGCGGTATCCGTGATGTTGTTGGCGGCCTTGAATTGATTGATCAGTTCGCCATGTTTTTGTTCGAACTCCGTCACATGGTCCTGCAACGATTCGTCGCGCGCGGCGGCCAGCACGAGACGCGCATAGAGGCGAAGCGTTTTCTCTTCTTCATGGCTGGGCGCAAAAGGCGTTTCGGCTGCAACCGGCGGCTGGGCCGGCGCGCCCTGATGCGTGACGGTGATAGAGACACCCGCGGGGCGAGAGGTCGTATCGACAGGGGTCAAAGCCGTGGGCGCGACCGGAGGAGCGGCGCTGCGATCCATGACGATATTGGGCGTCACCGACACGATATTCAAACCGGCGGGGGCTGGGGCTTGCGGACGCGGCGCCATGTTCGGCGCCCACGAAACAGGGGCCAGCGCTGGCGCGGCAGCCGGCGCCGCCGGTGGTTGCGCGGCTGCGGGTGGCGTGGCCGCAGCGGCGGGCGTGAATTGGGCAATGAAGGGATCGGCGGGATCGAACATGCGCACGAAGGCCACCACCGCATCACGATAGGCTTCAATCGCGGGGCGATCGGTCAGCGCGCCAAGATTGGGATGCTGCGCCCCGAAGGTCTGCAGCACGGTGCTGTTTTCGGTTTCAAACGCGCGCAGATTCGCGACAAATTTTTCCAGGTCGGGTCTGACTTCGGCCTGCGCTGCGCCGGGCAGGGCACTGTATTTTTCAGCGAATTCCAGCGATTTGAGCTGCATTTCCACGTAGCCCTTGAGCACCAGCAGCGTGCGCGTGCGGGCCTCCGGGTTTTCCATCAGCAGGTCTTTGAGCCACTGGCTGCCTTCCGCAACCGTGGGGGCGGCGGTGGTTGCGATTTGCGGATCAGCGGTACGGCGCGGCTGTGACACAGGCTGGGAATCCGCCGCGGCCATCAGGCGGGCGAGTTCGGTCAGCAGGGGTCCATCGTCTGTGACAACCGGCTGGGCGGCGGCTTTGGCGCGATCAGCCGCTTCGGCTTCGGCGGCGGCGAGGTTTTCGTTCATGATGCGCAGCGTTTCGTCCTGGCGCATATTTTCGGCTACCGCCTCATCCTGCAGGCGGGCCATGGCTTCGGCGGCGGCCTGGGCGTCGTGTTCATCGAGCGCATCGAGAAGGGGGAGGGAGGCGCGCAAGTCGGCCAGCGGGCGGTCGGGGCGCAGCGCAAAACCAACGCTAGCACGCAATGTTTTCAGGCGCGGTTCGCCTTCCTTGCCAGCCGATTGCGCCGTTACAAAATCAAGATGTGCGCGGAGCGGCGCTTCGGCGGGCAGTTCGGTCAGGAAGTTGATGACGCTGACCAGCTCGCGGAGTTCATCGCGCTGCTGCGGGCGCAGGAAGCTGAAAGTGCTTACGTCATAGGGCGTCGCTGCCGGCGTTTCGGTTTCCGCCGGGCGGGTGGCCGCTGCCGCGGCTTCGTGCGCGGCGATAACGTCTTCAATAAATTCCAGGCTAAAATTATCGCCCGGGTTTTCCTGGCGCGCGCGCGCAGCCACGGCGGCAACATAGCCGCGCAGGCTGTTAATGGGATTTTCTTCGTTGAAGCGCTGCAGCACGGCGATGTGTTCCTTCTGGAACGCGGCGGTTTCAGCCTGCACAGCACTAATGCGCGAAGTGAAGTCGCTTTCGCCCAATGCTTGCAGGTATTCCATATTATGGATATCGACCAGCAGCTCGACATGCTGCTTGAGAATTTCGGTTTCGGTCGGCGGGGCGGGGGGTGTGGCAACGGGCATATCAATCCGGCTAACCATGAGGCCAAGGCTGTCCGCAGCATCGACAATACGGTCTAGCAGAGGGTCTTCGTTGGCCGGCTCATCTTGCGGGGTGGCGGGTTCAGGCGTGTCGTCCATGACGCCCCGGATCAGGTCAGCAACTTCTGCGATTTCCGTATTGAGTTTCTCATCGCCTTCTTGCGCGGCGCTGACGCCGGCGAGCCCTTCATTACGCGCGATCAGGCCGTGCACGTGAAGCGTGCCCTGTTCAATCGCGGCGCGCGCGGCGGCATCGGAGGGTTCGGCAGGCGTTTCAACTATTTTAACCGCCAGCACTTCGGCGATTTTTTCACCAACCGCGCCTTCCACCTGCGCGGCAGCCGGTGTGGGGGAGAGTGGATCGATGGAAAAGGGCCTGCCCACAACGACGAGAGGCGGAACGGTAATCGAAGGCGCAGACAAGGGCTGGTTTAAAGCAGCCAGTGCAGCAGCGGCATCGGCAGCAGCATCGGTTGGCAGCGCCGCGACGAGGGCGGCATCGGCTTCTTCCTGCTGACGACGCACGATTTCTCCATGCACGGCATTATTCGGATCAAGCGCTTGTTTGGCGGCGATCATCCCGGCAAGGCTGGCGAGAATAGTGGACTGGCCTTCTTTGGAAGTAGCAACCGTAAGGGGCGCCGCCGCCGGCTGAGTAGCCACCGCCGTGGCGGTAGCAAGACGGGCAAGGGCGCCGTTGACAGCCGCGGCCGGGGCGTCAGAAATCAGGGTATTGTCAGCGCGCGGCACGGCGGCGTTGATGGCGTTGGCGTCGGTGAGATCGGTCTCGGTCGTCATGGGCATACCCGTTTCTTTAGGCGTTGTTACTTCTGTTACTTCAGTTCCTGCGGCCTTTTTGCGTGCGCGCCGGGCCGGCTTTGGTTTTTCTTCGGCGATTACCAGTTCGCCGTCGGCGTTTAGTTCGAGGTTCCACCCGTCGAACGGCGTTTCTTCTTCCTGCGGGTTGGCGACCAGCGATCGCACCGTTTTTTTGCGGCGCTTCTTCGCGGGCGCCGCGGCGGTTTTCTTCGCCGTTCCGTCAACTTTCAAGGGCTCGGAAACATGCCTGTTCATGCGCAGCTTTTTACCGTTTTCCACATAAAAAAG
Organism: Pseudomonadota bacterium; assembly: GCA_048498415.1. Taxonomy (GTDB): domain Bacteria; phylum Pseudomonadota; class Alphaproteobacteria; order UBA9219; family RGZA01; genus JBEHYA01. The sequence goes on along the minus strand of JBEHYA010000089.1, from coordinate 208 downwards.
CATAGTCCTTTGACGGCCAAAGCCGCCGAAGGGTTCAGGCCACCATAACAGGCGCACGCGAAACTAAAGGCCGAAATCAAAGCCATTATGATTAACAGCGGCAATTTTTTAGGCATTTTTGTGCGTTAACTAATCCAAAAGCAGCAGGCATCCCCGCGCAGGCGGGGATCCAGTTTGGTTATTGGATAGAAAACAAGGGACACTGGAT
>JBEHYA010000088.1:0-7912 GCA_048498415.1 Pseudomonadota bacterium | reverse complement strand
ACGGCCATTTTCAAGGCCTTAGCCAGCGCCTTGTAGCAGCTTTCAATGATGTGGTGGCTGTTTTCGCCATAAAGATTTTCAATATGCAGGGTGATGCCGGCATGGCCGGCGAAGGCGCCGAACCATTCCTTGAACAGTTCGGTATCCATCTCGCCCACCTTGTCGCGGGTGAAAGCAACCTTCCATACCAGATAGGGCCGGCCGGAAATATCGAGCGCGGCGCGGCTTAAGGTTTCATCCATGGGCACGTAGGCGTGGCCATAGCGCGTGATGCCTTTCATGTCGCCGATGGCCTGTTTGAAGGCCTGGCCTAAAACAATGCCGGTATCTTCGGTGGTGTGGTGGCCATCGATATGCAGGTCGCCCTTGCAAGTGAGTTCAATATCGAACAGCGCATGCTTGGCGAGCTGGGCCAGCATGTGATCGAGAAAGCCGATGCCGGTGGCAACATTTGCGCTGCCCGTGCCATCCAGATTGATGGATGCGGTGATGCTGGTTTCTTTCGTCGTGCGGGTCTGGCTGGCGCTGCGCATGGGGGCGTGGGGGAAAGGGGATGGGAACCGAAGCTTATAATACCCGGGCGGTAAATTATGAATGAACGATCTATATTAACCCATAGGCTGATTGCGGATCACCATAAATAGAGCCCTGGATTCAATGGTTTTAACGGTTAATGCCGATAAGCGCATTGAAAATATTATGTATGTGATAGGATGCTTTTATTCGTTAACGCCATTTTTCGAAAGAGCATTTCATGTCGCCCGTACAAGCCGCTGCTGAAATTACCACCCGTCCGCCCGTGCTGGCCCCGCTGGCCGCGTATGAGGAATCGGACGCGCAGAAGAAGCAGCTGGCCGCAGATTTTTTCAATCAGCTGATCGGCGTTTATAAGGGCGCGCGCAACCAAACCACGTTTGCGACGCCGGCGCTGGAAGAATTCGTGCACCGCGTGAAATTCCGCCAGGGCAGCTTTGGCGACGATGTGACGATTGGCAATGCGATACGCGAAGTCTATGCGGATATCGTGCGCAAATACGGCGTGGCCCGCGTGAACCCGCGCGACGAATCGTATAATGAATTTTACAGCGTCTATGAACCCAGCTTCCCGCTGGAAGAAGAGCGCGAGACCAAAGCCTCGCTGAAGCGCATTTTAAAGACGCCGGCGTCGGATACCGGCTTCGTGGAAGCGGCGAACATGCTGAAATGCCCGCTGACGGGCAAAGTGCTGGGCGGCGTGCAGTTTGCGATGGACCCGGAAAACAATACGATCAGCTATACCTACGCCTTTCTTGACCCGGCGGCGCGTAAATTAAAACTCTCCCACCTGTTCGTGGAATCGATCAAAAAGGATTTCGCGGCATACAAGGCGGAGCACGGCTATGTCTCGAAATTCCCCGACACCCTGGTGATGCTGGAAAAGAACGACGTGTCGCTGATGGTGTTTAAAGATGCGCTGTTCGATACCGCGCGCCTGAACCCCAACCGCCCGCCGCGCAAAGGCGACGACCTGACCAAATCGGCCGTCGACCAGAACGAGCGCGACGCCGCATGGGCCAGCCTTGGCTTCAAGCTGGTGAATGCGCGGTATATTCAGTCGGTGCTGGGCCATGTGGCGGTGGTGCCCTCAAGCGACGAAAAGCTGTGCATTGATTATCTCTTGAACAAAAAGCTCAGCCGCGCGCAGAAGAAGAAGGCGGAGAAGATTTTAGAGACCGCCAATGCCGGCCGGGGCGAGCCGTGCCTCGCGCTTGTCTGCGGCGTGATCAGCGACAAGCCGGATGTGAATGTGGCGCAGTTAATCGCGCACCAGCGCACCTTCCAGGGCATCAGCGTCATGGATGATGCGGAAAATTACGCCAAGGATATTTACTTCAAGGCGATGCTGCAGGATTTGAAGCGTCTGGGCAAAACCACCACGCTCGTGGATATTCCGCCGCTTACCGGCGCCCGCTATAGCGACGCCATGAAGGCGTTTAAAAATCTGCTTGGCACGCTGACGTGGAAAGAGATCCGCGATAACCCGGACCGCAGCGTGGTGAAATGGCTGCAGATCAAGGACGCGGAAATGAAAGCCAGCAATGATAATGCGCAGCCTTCGCGCGCGGCAACCACAGGCCTTCGCGTGCCAAGCGTTCGTCGGGAATTGAAAGCGTAACGGGAAAAACCATGGCCAACCCACACGCCGCGAATACGCAGGATGTGTACGATGCAATCGTCGTGGGCGGCGGCGTAGCCGGCATTCAGCTGGCGGATGAATATCTGCAACTGAGCACGGCAGAGGGCCGGCCCATGAAAATTCTGGTGCTGGCGGATCAGATCAACGCCTCCAGCCAGGCGAACACCAATCTGGTGCTGGGGCTGGACGGCTTTGAGGAAGACGATCAGGACCCGCGCCGTTTCGAACTCAATAAGCTCATTAAAAAGGGCGTGGAGCGCGTATATGAACGCGCGGACCAGCTGGGCGTGAAAAAGGCGTCGCGCGGTTATCAGCTGATTGAGACGACGCAGGAAGCGGTCGAAGGCGTCGCGCAATGGCTGGTTGATACGTTCAATTACGCCAAGCAGGAATTCACAAGCGTAAAAGATGCCCAGCGCGTGCAGTTTACCGGCCTGGCGCATGCGATTGCCACGCCTGAAATCGGCCTGATGAATGTGCCCGAGCTTGAGCAGCGCATGATCACGAACATGCAGCTGAAGGGCGTGACCGTGCAAGAAGGCGTGCGCGTCGAAAGCGTGATCCACCAGAACGGCGCTTACCGCGTGGTGACAAACCGCGGCACCTTTACAACGCATACGCCGCCGGATCTGGCAATGGGCCTCGGCCTGAACGAATTCAAAGGCGTGCCGAAGCAGGAAGCGCTGTACACCATGGCGGGGCACATTCAGCTGACCGATGAACAGTATAAACGTTTTAACCCCGGCGGCACGCCGATGGGTTTCTGCGCCGACGTTGCGGACGGCGCGAAGATGGTGTGGGGCGGCGTGGATAACAACAGGCTGCTTACCATCGGCTTTGGCGAGACGGAAGATTTAAGCAATGTGGACAAGCTGCGGAAAAATCTGGCGGCCAAGGTGCGCGAACTGCTGCCGTGGATGGATGACAAGCAGATTGAATCCATGGCGATTGACTTCAAGCCGATGGCGATGACGGAAAACCGCCACCCCATCGTGGGCCGTTTCGGCGATTTTAATGTGAGCGCCGGATATTGCAGCCGCGGCCTAGGCCAGAGCCGCGCCGCGGCGATGGCGCTCGCCAAGTGGAAAGTGCTGGGCGACGACAGCGACCTGAAGCTGTTCGAAGATTTGAATCCGGCGCCGGTCACGCAGCCGCAGCCCGCCCAGCCGCAGCAGGCGCGGGCGTATGGCCCGGCAATTCAGCTTCGCGCCTAAAAAGTAGTGCGGGCCGAAGTATTATGTACGTACCGGCGAAAGCCGGTACCCCGTTTTCTATCCGCAGCCAAACTGGATACCAGCTTTCGCTGGTATGTTCGTATCGATCTCGTTGAACGGATTGATGGGCCCCGTTTTTCAACGGAGCGTACATAAGCGTTAGGCTTTGAGCAGTTTGGCCACGTCTTTGGCGGCGTAGGTGAGGATGCCGTCGGCGCCGGCGCGTTTGAAGCAGAGCAGCGATTCCATCATCACGCGGTTGCCATCTACCCAGCCATGGTCGGCGGCGGCGCGCATCATGGCGTATTCTCCCGAAACTTGATAGGCGAAGGTCGGCATGGCGAATTCCTGTTTCACGCGCGCGAGAATATCCAAATACGGCAGGCCGGGTTTGACCATCACCATATCGGCGCCTTCCGCGATATCTAATGCGACTTCGCGCAATGCTTCATCGGTATTGGCGGGATCCATCTGATAGGTTTTTTTATCGCCCTTCAAAAGGCCCTTGTTGTTAAGCGCGTCGCGGAAGGGCCCGTAGAAGCCGCTGGCGTATTTGGCGGCATAGGCCATGATCATCACATTTTCAAAGCCGTGTTGATCGAGATAGCGGCGAATGGCGCCGATTCTGCCATCCATCATATCGGAGGGCGCAATTACATCGCAGCCGGCGCGGGCTTGGATAAGGGCCTGCTGGCACAGCACGTCGATGGTCTCGTCGTTGAGAATGCGGCCATCGTGGAGCAAACCGTCATGCGCGTGGCTGGTGAACGGGTCGAGCGCCACGTCGCAGATAATGCCAACCTGCGGGCAGCTGTCTTTAAGCGCGCGTACGGCGCGGCAGATTAAATTGTCGGCATCCAAAGCCTGCGTGCCGCGTTCGTCTTTTTCGGATTGCTCGAGGCAGGGGAAGATCGCCATGGCGTTGATGCCAAGGCTTGCAACTTCCTGCGCTTCGGCCACCAGTTCATCGATGGATAAACGCGCGACGCCGGGCATAGATGAAATTTGATCACGGCGTTTGACGCCATCGACCACAAAGCCCGTCCAGATCAAGTCGTTCACGCTGAGTGCGTTTTCGGCAACGAGGTTGCGGATCCAGGGGCTTTGCCGCGTGCGGCGTAAACGCGTGCCGGGATAGCCGGGGGTCGTCGCCTGCGGCGGGGTTTTGGCCGGCATCAGCGCGGTGGGCGCGTTTGGCGTTTCGGGGCTATAGGGACGGAGCGCGGGCTTGTTCATTTCTTAAGTTTCTGAGTTGCGGGGTTTCTGAGTTGCTAGGTTTTAGGCTATTCCTGTTATATGTTCTAGGCTGTTAAAAAGAGACCCATAAAACCTTAGAAACCTCGCAACCCAGAAACCAAGAAACCCATCCATGTCGCTGCTTCCCTCCGGTTTTTATGACGTTCTGGCGCCCGATGCCGAAAGCGCCGCAGAAGTTACCGAGACGCTGATGGCGCATTTCGCCAAATGGGGGTACACGCGCGTGGCACCGCCGCTGGCGGAGTTCGAGGAAAGTTTATTGGCGGGCCCCGGCGCTGCGATGAGCGGCACCACGTTTCGCGTGATGGATATTGTGAGCCACCGGATGCTGGGCCTGCGCACCGATCACACGCTGCAGCTGGGGCGGATTGCGGCCACGCGTTTGGGTTCATCCCCGCGCCCGCTGCGGTTATCGTATGCGGGGGATGTGCTGCGCGCGGCAGCTTCGGAACGCGAGCCTGCGCGGCAGAAAAAACAGATCGGGCTGGAGTTGATCGGAAGTCTGGCGCCGGAAAGCGATGCGGAGGCGATCTGCCTTGGCTTTGAAGCGCTGGAAGCCGCCGGCATTACCGATGCGGTGGTGGACATTAGTTTGCCCACGCTGGTGACGGCGTTGTTAGCCGATGCCAAGCTGGATGAAAAAGCGGTGGCGGCTATTCGCCATGCGTTAGACCGCAAAGATATTGGCGCGCTGGAACAGGCGACGCAGGGGTCGGCGATTGGCGCGGTATTAAAAGACTTGCTGCAAGCGCCGCATGACAGCGCATCGGCGCTGGCGTTACTGGCGAAATTGAAATTGCCGGCGTCCGCCAAGACGGAAGAGACGCGATTGAAAGCCGTGCTGGAACTTCTGAAGCCTTATGCCGCGCGCCTGACAGTTGATTTAGTGGAATCGCGGTACTTTGAATATCAGACGGGTTTGAGTTTCAGTTTTTTTGCGCGCGAAAAGCAGGTGGAACTGGGCCGCGGCGGGCGCTACCGCACGGCCGCTGGCGAGCCCGCGACCGGCATGACGTTTTACAGCGAAGCCCTGATGCAGGTGCGGCCTGCAAAGCAACCGGCAAAACGGTTGTTAGTTTCCTTCCACACCCCGCCGGCAGAAGCCGCCAAGCTGCACGCGCAGGGCTACGTACTGCTCCCCGCCTATGGTGATGTAACTGCGGAAGCCGCGCGCAGCCAGGGGTGTGATGGGTATTGGAAGGATGGGAAGATCGATACAGGCGACTGATACTCTCAGGCATCCCCGCGCAGGCGGGGATCCAGTTTGGTTTCTTATGGCCGAAAAATACTACGTCTATTTTCTTAGCAACAAACCCTTCGGCGTCATTTACGTTGGCATGACCCAGAACTTGCCGCGCCGCCTTTTCGAACATCAGAATGGTTTGATCGAAGGCTTTTCGAAAAAATACGAATTAAAAAATCTCATTTATTATGAAGCGTACGCAACGCACGATGAAGCCTTCACACGTGAACGCCAGTTAAAGAAATGGCGACGTGACTGGAAGAAGAAATTGATCGAAGAAAACAACCGTGATTGGCGGGATTTAAGTGAACAGATAATATAAGGAAACTGGATCCCCGCCTGCGCGGGGATGCCTGATTTGGGTGAAGGGTTCGCTCCAGCTAATTAGATTAACGCTTTTAAATCCGCATTATTTGCTGCTTGCTCTTGGCGCATCGCCTTGGTTTACTGGGCCGTAATTTCCCGGAAAGAGGAATTTAAATGGCGAATGTAGCGGTGGTGGGTGCCCAGTGGGGCGATGAGGGCAAGGGCAAGGTTGTCGACTGGCTCTCAAGTCGCGCGGATGTGGTGGTGCGCTTTCAGGGCGGCCATAATGCGGGCCACACGCTGGTGATTGGCGGGGTGGAATATAAACTCTCGCTCCTTCCCTCCGGCATCGTGCGCGGCGGCAAACTTTCCATTATCGGTAACGGCGTGGTGATTGACCCGGCGGCATTTGCCGCGGAAGTCACGCGCATCACCGAAAAAGGCGTGAAGGTCACGCCGGATAATCTTCTCATCGCCGATAACGCCACGCTGATTTTGCCGGTGCATGGGCTGTTAGACCGCGCGCGCGAAGCCATGAAGGGCGATGCGAAAATCGGCACCACCGGCCGCGGCATTGGCCCGGCCTATGAAGATAAAGTGGGCCGCCGCGCCATTCGCGTATGCGATCTGCGCGAGCCGGCGACGTTGTTGTCCAAGATTGAAGCGATGCTGATGCACCATAATCCGCTGCTCAAAGCCTATGGCGCTTCAGAAGTATCGGCCACGGACATGCGCGATCAATTGATGCAGCATGCGCCGCAGATTTTAAGCCACGCCGCGCCGGTCTGGCGCGTGCTGGATCAGGCCAACCGCGAAGGCAAGCGCATTCTCTTTGAAGGCGCGCAGGGCATCATGCTGGATGTGGACTGGGGCACCTATCCGTTTGTGACTTCCAGCAACACGGTGGTGGCCAGCGCGGCGTCGGGTTCGGGTTTATCGCCCCGCGCCATCGGCACGGTGCTGGGCATTTGCAAGGCGTATTGCACGCGCGTGGGCAGTGGGCCTTTCCCATCCGAAGATAAAACGGATGTGGGCGAGCTGATCGGCGCGAAGGGCAAGGAGTTCGGCGTGGTCACAGGGCGCAAGCGTCGCTGCGGCTGGTTCGATGCCGCCATGGTATCGCAAGCGGTGAAGACCGGCGGGATTGATGCGCTGGCGCTCACGAAACTCGATATTCTCGATGGGTTCCCGGAAATTAAAATCTGTACCGGCTACCGCGCGGGCAACGATAATTTCGATTACTATCCCGCCGGCATGGATATTCAGGCGCGTATCACGCCGGTGTTTGAAGTCTTCAAAGGCTGGCAGGGTTCCACGCGCGGGGCGCGCAGCTGGGCGGAGTTGCCGGCGGAAGCGGTGAAATATGTGCGCCGCGTGGAAGAACTGGTGCAGACGCCGGTGATGATGCTTTCCACCAGCCCGGAACGCGACGATACGATTTTAATGCGCGATCCGTTCGCCGGCTAAGGTTTAGCGCTTCACGCTGATCACGATATCGCCCGAGCAATTCGCGAACGTATTGGGATTGCCCGTTGCGGGGTTGGTCATGATACCGCCGCCGGTGTTCTCAAGGCAGGTGACATCCTGACCGCTGCGGCCGGCGCCGATATAGCGCGCCAAAAGCATGCTGCAGGACGGGCGCGGCACACGCCAGAAAACAATCTGGATATGCTGTGTATCGCGTGGGGTTCCTGCCCGCGCGATACACAGCATATC
>JBEHYA010000087.1:0-8138 GCA_048498415.1 Pseudomonadota bacterium | reverse complement strand
GCCCATGACATTTCGTGGATGCCGGCCTTCGCCGGCATGACAGCGTTTCTATCGGCCGTTTATTTACTTTTTTAGCGGCTCAAACGCAAATTGTTTCTGGAAATGCGGGCCGACGATGGGATACCCCATTTTGGCCGCCACCCCGGTATAAAGGGCCCAGGAAGCCAATATAATCAACAAAACCGCGGTTCCCCGGTTAACCGCGTTAATGGCTTTGTCGTTGAAATGCCTGCGCACCAGAAAGGTGCCGCCGCATAAAAACGTCCACCACAGCAGGGAACCGGAGAAGATTCCCCCCGTTAACGTGGCCGCCTGCCAATAGCTTAATGGCCCGGCAAACGCCGCCACCACCGCCATCACGCCAATTACGGTAATGGGGTTGGAGATGGTGAAAAAGAACCCGCTGGCCAGGTAGCCAACCAGATGATGCGTGGCGGTTTCACCCTTTTTTGGTGATGTGAATTTTTTTGCGCAGGCTGTGAATGCCATGGCCCAGCAGAATAAGCCCGCCAAGAATCCGGATCTCGGCTTCCCAGCCGGTTAAAAGCCCAAGCGCCGCCGTCACGCCAAAGGCGGCGATGGCGCCAAAAATGGCATCGGCGAAGCCCGCGCCAAGACCGGTGGCGGCGCCCGCCGGCACGCCGTTGGAAAGGGTGCGCTTGATCGTCATCAGGCCCACGGGGCCAACGGGTGCAGCCACCACAATGCCCAGCACCAGCCCGCGCAAAAACACCGAGATTTGATCGAGTAAAAAGGTTTCCATGAACACTTCGGGGTGGGATTGCGTCAAAAGAGCTTCGCAGGGTAGCCGCGTGAGCATGCGCTTGCAAGCATCGCCGCAGTTTTAATGAATAAGGCGAGTCATTCTTTTCTGTCATCCCCGCGAAGGCGGGGATCCACGATAAGCCATGAGACAAAGCTCATCCTGCGTAGCCTGCCGTGGATGCCCACCTTCGCGGGCATGACGCAAAATAATTTATTGCTATTTTATACCAAGCGGCTGCGATCCAGCGCAGCGCCGATGAACGACTTGAACAGCGGATGCGGCTCAAACGGTTTGGATTTGAGTTCGGGGTGGAACTGCACGCCGATGAACCACGGATGATTATTCAGTTCCACAATCTCCGGCAGATTGCCGTTGGGCGACATACCGGAGAAAATCAGACCAGCCTTCTCCAGCTTGTCACGGTAATTCACGTTCACTTCATAGCGGTGGCGGTGGCGTTCTTCGATGAAATCGGCGCCATAGATGCTGTTGATCTTGCTGTTCTTGGCCAGCTCGCACGGGTACGCGCCAAGGCGCATGGTACCGCCTAAATCCCCCGCCGCATCGCGCTTTTCCAACTGGTTGCCGCGCGTCCATTCCGTCATCAGGCCCACCACGGGGTTTTCCTGCGCGCCAAATTCGGTGGAACTGGCTTTGGGCACGCCGGCTAAATTCCGGGCGACTTCAATCACCGCCATCTGCATGCCGAAGCAAATACCGAAATACGGCGTTTTATGTTCGCGCGCGAACTGCGCCGCCCTGATCTTGCCTTGCGTGCCGCGCTCGCCGAAGCCGCCGGGCACCAGAATACCGCTCACACCTTCTAAATGGTGGACGGCATCTTCGCTTTCAAAAATCTCGCTATCCAGCCATACCATTTTCACGCGCACATTATTGGCAATGCCGCCGTGGTTAAGCGCTTCCGAAAGCGATTTATAGCTGTCCAGCATCGTGGTGTACTTGCCCACGATCGCGATTTTGACTTCCGTCTCGGGGTTGCGCACGCGGTTCACAATGTGCTGCCAGCGCTGCAGATCGGGCTTTTCCTTACCCTTCAGGCCAAAATGCTCGAGCACCACGCGGTCAAAGCCTTGTTCGTGGTATGAAAGCGGCACCTGATAGATGGTGTCGACATCGAGGCCCGCAATCACGTTCTTTTCCGCCACGTTGCAGAACAGCGCGATCTTGCGGCGTTCGGATTGCGGAATTTCCCGGTCGGCGCGGCAGATCAGAATATCGGGCTGAATACCAACGCTTAAAAGTTCTTTCACGGAGTGCTGCGTGGGCTTCGTCTTCAATTCGCCGCTGGTGGGAATATAAGGAAGCAGCGTGAGGTGAATGAACAGGCTATTCTGCGCGCCCAACTCGTTGCCCAGCTGGCGAATGGCTTCAAGGAAAGGCAGGCTTTCAATATCGCCCACCGTGCCGCCTACTTCGCATAATACAAAATCTTCGTCGGTCAGATTGCTTTTCACGAACTCTTTGATGGCATCCGTGACATGGGGGATCACCTGCACCGTGGCGCCCAGATAATCGCCGCGGCGTTCCCTGGCAATCACCTGGCTGTAAATCCGGCCCGTGGTCACGTTGTCGCTTTGCTTGGCGGCAACGCCCGTGAAACGCTCGTAATGGCCTAAATCAAGATCGGTCTCCGCGCCGTCATCCGTCACATAGACTTCGCCATGCTGGATGGGTGACATAGTGCCGGGATCGACGTTCAGGTAAGGGTCGAGCTTGCGGCAGCGCACCTTATAGCCATGCGCCTGCAATAACGCAGCAAGGGACGCCGATGCGATGCCCTTCCCCAAGGAAGAAACAACGCCACCGGTTATGAAAATAAACTTCGTCATTTCGATAAAGGCACCGCAGGTACGGATTGCGCAGGGGTAGACTGAGCCGGCGCGGTCTTGTCGGCAGCCGCCGGGGCTTCCACCGGCAGCGGCTTCATATCATCGGCGAGCGACGCGCCATGATGCGCCGTACCACCTAAAATTGTGAGAAGAATACTGGTCGCCACAAACCCGCAGGCCAGAAAAGAAGTAAGGCGCGTAAGGAAATTCGCCGTGCCGCGTACGGTCATCAAACCGCCCATGCTCGACGAGCCGCCGCCACCCATCAACCCGCCGCCATCCGAGGACGTGCGCTGGACCAAAATCACCGCTACAAGCGAAACAGCCAAAATAATATGAATGACCAGCAACGTGGCTGTCATGATTTTAACTCCAAAATTTTCGACGGAATGAATTGATAACGGGTTCGGCCGGTAATTGCCAGCTTTTAATATAGGGCTGATTTATTGGGGTTTAAAGGTATCGACTCTAACTTACCCGTCATCCCGGCGAAGGCCGGGATCCACGGCAGGCCACATGACAAAATCCTAGTTTAATGGCTTTTCGTGGATGCCGGCCTCCGCCGGCATGACGCTTTGTTAAGCCGCTGCGACGATCTGCTTAAAAGCTTCCGCATCCAGGCTCGCCCCGCCCACCAGCGCGCCATCCACGCCCGGCAGCTTCAGTATTTCTGCGGCATTTTCAGCCTTTACCGAGCCGCCATACAGCACACGCATGCCTTCCGGCAGGCGGGCGTGAATGGCTTTGTGCATCGCTTCAATCTGCTTCGCGCTCGGCGTTTTACCCGACCCAATCGCCCAGACGGGTTCATAGGCAATCACGGTGTTAAGCGCGTTGGCGCACGCCGGCAACGAATTACGCAGCTGAATGGCAACATTGGCCAAACGCACATCATCGGCCAGATCAATATCGCGCTCGCCCACGCAAACGATTGTTATCAGGCCCGCGCGATGCGCAGCGGCAACTTTTTTGGAAATCAGCTCATCGCCTTCGCAGTGATATTCACGGCGTTCTGAATGGCCTACAATCACATAGCTGCAACCAACATCGCGCAGCTGCGCCGCCGACACATCGCCCGTAAACGCGCCATCCTCGCGAAAGCTGCAATCCTGCGCGCCAAGCTTCACATGGCTGCCGGCAATGCCAAGGCCCGCGCAGCGCAGATGCACGTTCGATGGGCAAATTACGACCTCCGCCCCCGTCCCTGCCGTGCCGGCGGCAACCGCCTTGGCCAGCGCATTGGCGGCCATTTTGCGGCTGTTCATCTTCCAGTTGGCGGCAATGATTTTGGGGGCTGGCATGTTTCCTTGTCTCAGGCGCAAAACTGCGTATAGTCGTTGTTTCCTTTAGTCTTAACATAAAAACCCCATGCTGCAACAACTCCGCGATACCGCCAAAAATTTCGTCTCCTATATCCTGCTGTTCCTGCTGGTCTTAAGCTTCGGCATCTGGGGCATTGGCGATATTTTCCGCAATTTCGGCGCAAGCGACTGGGTCGCCAAGGTCGGCAACGCCAAGATTTCGCCCGCCACCCTGCAGCGCGAATTTGAAAACGAAAGCGCGCAGCTGCGCCAGATGCTGGGCGGCCAGTTCACCAAAGCCATGGCTGCGCAAATGGGCCTTCTTGACCGCTCGCTGAACCAGCTGATCACGCTCACCGCCATGAACATGGAAATCAACAAGCTGGGCCTGTTCATCCCGCGCGAACAAATCATCCGCGTGCTCGAAAAAACGCCGCAGCTGCGCAACAAAGACGGAAGCTTTAACAAGCAGATGTTCCAGCAAATGATCGCTGGCCAGGGCTACACCGAAGCCACGTTCATTGATGCGCAAAAGCAGATCATCGCCCGCAATATGCTGGTCAGCGGCATGGGCATGGCGATTGTCGCGCCCGATGTCGCGATGCACGATCTCGCCGCTGCCGCCGCACAGAAACGCGTTGCCGAAGTGGTGCGTATTGCCCCAAGTGACTTCCCCGCCCGCACGCCATCGGATGCCGATGTGCAGAAATATTACGATGATAACCTCTCGCACTTCCGCGCTGCCGAACGCCGCAGCTTCAAAGTGCTGGCCATCACGCCGGCCGATGCCGCCAAAGACATCGCCATCTCTGATGCCGATCTGAAAGCCGCCTATGAGGAGCACAAGAAAGATATCAACGTCCCCGAAAAGCGCGATATCGAGCAGGTCGTGGCAGAGAGCGAAGAAAAAGCCAAAGCCGTCGTGGCCGCCGCCAAAGGCGGTGACCTGAACGCGGGTGCTAAATCGCAGGGTTTAGAAGCCATCAAGCTGGAAGCCGTGACCAAAGCCGATATGCCCGCCGAACTTGCCGCCGCCGTATTCAGCGCGGGCCAGAACAGCGTGAGCGCGCCCGTGAAAACCGATCTCGGCTGGCACGTATTCGTTGTTAAAAAAGTTGTACCCGGCAAGGAAATGGATTTTGAAGCCGCCAAGGAACCCCTGCGCAAAGTGCTGCGCACCGACCGCGCCGCGGAATCGCTTGTTAAAACCGCCAACGAGATCGACGACATGCTGGGCGCCGGCAAAAATCTGGATGATATCGCCGCCGCCAAAGGCCTGAAGGTTATTGAATACGACGACCGCGATTCAACCGGCCAGGCCACGAAGGGCGCGACCGAAAAACTCCCCTTCTCCGCCGAAGTGCTGCGCGCCGCCTTCCAGAACAAGGAAGGCGAAACTTCGCCGCTCATGGAAAGCCATGATGGCGGCTATGTGTTGACGCAAGTCACCAAAATCATGCCCGCGCACGATCAGCCTTTGGCGGAAGTCAGAGACAAGGTTGTGGCTGCCTGGCAAAAAGACGACCAGCAGGCGCGTGCCCGCGATGCCGCTAAACAAGTCGCTGAACAGATGAAAGCCGGCAAGGCGTTGTCGGAACTCACCGGCGGCGGCCGCAAATCGGTCTCCGCCCCGGTCGCTGCTGATTTTCAGGGCAGCAAGGAAATGCCCCGCGAAGCGCTCGCCCCGCTTTTCAGCATGAAAAAAGGCGAAGCCGCCAGCGTGACAACGGCCGAAGGCGAGATGGTCGTGCGCGTGAAGGAAATTCAGCCCGGCGATGCCGCCGATATCAAAACCCGCATCGCAAACCTTAAAGACAAATTGGCGCAGGATTTAGCCACCTCGCAGATGGATGAATACACCCACGCGCTCCGCAGCTTCTACCCTGTGCAGGTCGACCAGAAAACCATGGAACAGTTGGCCGCGCCCGTGAATACGGGCGATGCCGCGATGTAATATGGATATATTGCCAGCATCCGATGCGTTTAACGCCGCCTATTCAAAGGGCAAGCCGCAAGTCGCATGGACAAGCCTGATCAGCGATCTGGAAACGCCCATCTCGGTGTATTTGAAGCTGGCCGGCGGCAAGCCCTATAGCCTGCTGCTGGAATCCGTGGTCAGCGGCACCACCAAAGACCGCTATTCCTTCATTACCGTGCAGCCGGATCTTATCTGGAAGAACAAACGCGGCGAATGTGCGATCAACCGTAATCCCGCCCAGAACAATTACGAAAAACTTCCCGGCAAGCCGGTGGATGAACTCCGCAAGCTGGTTGCCGAAAGCCGCATCGATCTGCCGCCGGGTTTTCCCAATATTCCCATCAGCGCCGGCTTGTTCGGTTATCTGGGCTACGACTTCGTCCGCCACATCGAAAACATTCCCGATCATCTGCCTGATCCATTGGGCCTGCCTGATGGCATGCTGATGCGCCCGTCATTGATCGCGGTCTTTGATTCCATCGATAACCGCGTGACGCTGCTCACGCCTGTTTACCCCAAAGCCGGCATCAGCGCCGATCAGGCCCGCAAAAATGCTGAAACCCTCTTGCAGCAAACAATCAAAACACTCTCGCAACCCATTGAAAAATTTGTCATGCCGGCGAAGGCCAGCGTGGATCCCGGCCTTCGCCGGGATGACGGTGAGATTGTCTCCAACACCACCACGCAGCAATTCTGCGACATGGTCAAAAAGGCCAAGGAATATATCTACGCCGGCGATATTTTTCAGGTCGTGCTCTCGCAGCGCTTCAAGGTGCCGTTCAGCCTGCCGCCCTTTGCCCTCTATCGCGCACTCCGCCGCCTGAACCCGTCGCCGTTTTTATTCTATCTTGATCTCGGCGAATTCCAGCTGGTCGGCTCCAGCCCGGAAGTTTTAGTACGTCTCCGCGAAAACAAAATCACCATCCGTCCCATCGCAGGCACCCGGCCCCGTCACACCACCAACCACACCGATACGGAACTGGCCACCGATTTACTTGCCGACCCCAAGGAACGCGCGGAGCACCTGATGCTTCTCGATCTCGGCCGCAACGATGCCGGGCGCGTGGCAAAAACGGGTACGGTGAAAGTGACCGAAAGCTTCAAGATCGAGCTGTATTCGCATGTCATGCACATCGTCTCGAATGTGGAAGCCGAGCTGGATCCCAAATACGATGCGCTGGATGCCTTGTTTGCAGGCTTTCCCGCCGGTACCGTCTCCGGCGCGCCGAAAGTGCGGGCCATGCAGATTATCGAGGAACTGGAAGTCGAACGCCGCGGCGCGTATGCCGGTTGTGTCGGGTATATCGGCGCCAATGGCGCTTTAGATACGTGCATTGCGCTACGCACCGCCGTGGTGAAAGACGGCGCCATGTATGTGCAGGCGGGCGGCGGCGTGGTCGCCGATAGCGACCCGATGTATGAATATAACGAAAGCTGCGCCAAGGCCCGAGCGCTGCTGCGCACCGCCGAAGAAGCGGTGCGCTTTGCTGGTAAGGGAGAAAACTGATGCTCCTCCTCATCGATAATTACGACAGCTTCACTTACAACCTGTTCCATTATTTAGGCGAAGCCGGCGCTACAATTGAAGTCCGCCGCAACGATAGCCTCACGGCAGCCGAAGCTGTTCTAATGAAGCCGACATCGATTGTACTATCGCCCGGCCCCTGCACGCCCAACGAAGCCGGCATCTGCCTTGAACTCATCAGCAAGGCCGCCGAAAATAATATTCCGCTGCTCGGCGTCTGCCTTGGCCTGCAAAGCATCGGCCAGGCGTTTGGCGGTAAAGTGGTGCGCGCGCCCACGCCCGTGCATGGCAAAACCGATCAGATCACCCATCATAATATGGGCATTTTCAAAGGCATTCCCTCGCCCTTTACGGCTACGCGCTACCATTCGCTGGTCGTTGACCGCGCGTCGCTGCCGGCCACGCTGGAAGTCACGGCAGAGAACGCCGAAGGCCTCATCATGGGCCTGCAGCACAAGACCAAGAAAATTTACGGCGTGCAGTTCCATCCGGAAAGCATCGCCTCCGAGCACGGCCACGACATGCTCAAAAACTTCCTCAAACTGGCCAGCTGATGTTTAGCGCCAAAGACAGCGAAGCGACATTCACCGCGCTGCTGAATGGCAGCATGGCGGAAGATGACATCGCACGGCTGCTCACCGAACTACACACCCAGGGCGAGACCGAACAGGATGTGCTGGGCGCCGCCAAAGCTTTACGAGCCCATATGATCCCGTTT